>CAZSSI010000001.1:0-41086 GCA_964609345.1 uncultured Verrucomicrobiota bacterium
ATTCGCAAGAATCTAAAGGCTCGTTCTAGACTAGGACGTTGATAGGCTGGGTGTGAAAGCTCTGTGAGGAGTGAAGCTGACCAGTACTAATTAGCCGTGAGGCTTAATCTTACTTTTATAACGGCACGCATGTGCGCAGTTCCCTAATCTATGCAGTTAATTTTTAATAAAAGTTATCTGTTCGCAGTTAAAAGGTCTCGAAAGCTTCGGCTTCAACCTGACAACCAGTAACAGTGAACTGATAACTGATTGTGAAAGCAATCAACCACTTTTTCGGTGGCTATAGCGAGAGGGATCCACCCGTTCCCATTCCGAACACGGAAGTTAAGCCTCTCAGCGGCGATGGTACTACAGATAAGACTGTGGGAGAGTAGCACGCTGCCGGATCTACGAAGGCCGTTCTGAGAAATCAGAACGGCCTTCACCTTTTTCAGCCTGTGCGCATTTTTCCGTGCAGGTTTTTTTATTCATCTCAGATTAGTGCTGATTAGTGCTGATTAGTGGTTAAAATCTCTCACTCTTATGCAAGAACGACTCTCAAAAATCATGGCGCAGCGCGGACTCTGTTCGCGCCGTGAAGCCGACCGCTACATCGAACGCGGCCTCGTCGTCGTCGATGGCGTACGCATCAGCGAACTCGGCACCAAAATTTCGCCTGATGCGAAAATCGAACTCACGCAGGAGGGGCTCGCGCGGCAGAAAACTCAGGTCACCATTCTGTTAAACAAACCCATTGGCTACGTTTCGGGCCAGCCGGAACCCGGCTACAAGCCCGCCGTTGCCTTGATCTCGTCCTCCAGTCGCTGGCAACTCGATAAATCGCCCCTTAAATTTAACCCGAATCAGCTCAAAGGACTCGAACCCGCTGGCCGGCTCGACATTGATTCCACCGGACTGCTTGTTTTAACGCAGGACGGACGTATCGCCCGCAAAATTATTGGCGAAAAATCGGAAGTGGATAAGGAATATTTGGTGCGCGTCACCGGTCAGCTTTCGCCCGATGGATTGAAGCTTTTAAATCACGGACTCAGCCTCGACGATAAAGAATTAAAGCCCGCGCAGGTCAGCTGGCTCAATGAAGATCAGCTCAAATTTATCCTGCACGAAGGAAAAAAGCGGCAGATCCGCCGCATGTGTGAACGCGTTGGCCTTAAAGTAGTTGGTCTTAAACGAATCCGCATCGGCAAAGTCGTTCTCGGCAACCTTCCGCCCGGTCAGTGGCGCTACCTTCGCGACGACGAACAGTTCTGATTCTCTTGGGAAGGTCTAAACTTTTCGGGATGATAAAGACAACTGTTGATATTTGTCTTTTACGGCATAGGCCGGCTGACTACCCTCTAAAAGTAGAATTCAGCCTGCAATAAACACTCACCTCCTTCGTTATATGTCATGAAAACCGGTGGTACAGGAACTCACCTAATGGATCAAGATGATGCAGAGCTTCTGGAGTCATACAGATCCGGCGATGTAGAGGCGCTGGGAAAGTTGGTAGAAAAGTACAAAAGGCCCCTTTTCGGATTTATTCTCCGGTTTTCGGAAGGACGCGAAGATGCAGACGAGGTTTTTCAGGAAGTATGGGTGCGAGCGATTAAAAATATGAACCGTTACCGTCAGAAAAGTTTGCTCAGCTGGTTGTTCCGCATCGCGCACAACCTGATGATTGATCGTATCCGTCGCCGTAAGCCGGGATTCTCTTTGGATACCGCCGCGAATGAAGACGGAATCCCGTTAAGTGAGAAGTTGGCTTCGGCGCTTCTCGGCCCTGACGACGAGGTTGGCAGGCGGGAACTGGGGCTTCGAATAGAAGCTGCCGCAGAACAACTGCCGCCCGAACAGCGCGAAGTTTTCTGGCTTCGCATGCAGGCCGACCTCAGTTTTAAGGAAATCGCTAAAATTCAAAAATGCTCCATCAACACCGCACTGGCTCGAATGCAGTATGCCGTTTCCAAGCTTCGGAAAGAACTGGCCTGTGAATATCGCGAGTTGCAGGAGTCAGGAATATGAAAACAAAGAAACTTGAAAAATGGCTGTTGCTCGAACAGTCCGGCGAACTTTCGCCCCGGCAACTTCGCCTCCTTAAGAGCGAACTGGACGTTTCGTCCGAGGCTCGTTCCATGAGGAAAGAGCTCGGGTTCTTAAGAGATTCAGTCGAAACGCCGGATGCTGAGCCCGCTCCGTGGGCTGTCGCAAAAATTACTGCCCGCTTGCGCGGAGAGCGCCGTCCGGATTTTGTTCCCAAAGTCTGGAAGTCAGCCCTTGCGCTGGCGGCCTGCCTGATGGCTGTTGTCGGAGCTTTTAATTTCCATGACAAACGGGTTTCTTCAACTCCTGTTGCTGTTGTTGCGGCGGCGGGAGTGGACGTGTGGAACGATCCGATTGGAGAAGACCTGGGTAAGTTAGAGAACCTGATTGTGGCTTCAAGCGATTCCCTTGATGTCATGGAAATGTAACCAGAAGGAGAGAACGATGAAAAAGTGGATGACAATGATACTCGTTGGCGTTTTCACAGCCGGTATGGCTGTAGCGGAGACGAACAGTGTTCCGTGGTATAAAAAAATATTCGGCAAAAGCTCGGATGAAAACACACAAGTAATTCCTCCAGCACCGGTAGCTCCGGTTGCGACTCCGGCAGCCGCTACTCCGCGGATGCAGGCTCGCGAAGGGATGGTAGAGCGTCGCGGTCAGGCCAACCCGGAACAGATTGAAAAAATGAAAGCCCATCGTGATGCGCTCATGAAGCTTGGAGAAGCAGCTCGCAACGAAACCGATCCAGCCAAAAAAGAAGCGTTGATTGCTCAAATCCGCGCCAAAGTGACTGAGGGCTTTGACATGATGCAGGCGGAGTCTAAGAAGCGGCTCGATCAGGCCGAAAAAGAAATGCCCAAGATCAAAGAAAAGATGGCCGAATTCGAAAAGAATAAAGCAGCGCGCATCGAAGAACGGGTTCAACAGATCGTTGCTGGCGAGCCGATGAAAAGGCCTGAAGGCAAAGGACTCAAACGTGACGAACTGACCGGTAAGCACAAGAAAGACACCAAGACACCAGCAGTTGAATAATGGAGATATCTGGTCATTGCAAACCCCGCCGCTGGCGGGGTTTTTTGTTTCCAGCAACTGGGAAACTACTTCAGTTTCAGTGCTTTGAGAATCGCCTGAAAGTCTTCCGGAACTGGTGCGCTGACGCGTAAGGCGGAGCCGCCCTGCGGGTCGGGAAGAATCAGTCGGCAGGCATGAAGCATTTGACGCGGCACGGCGCGGAAAATCGGGTTGCCACGCTGTTCACCGGCATATTCCTTGTCGCCCAGCACCGGGTGGCGCATGGCGGCAAGATGTTTGCGAATCTGATGGGTGCGGCCCGTGTGAATCCGAAGTTCCAGATAGCTCGCATCGCGATTCCGGTCAAGTACGCTCACCAGCGTCGTTGCCGAATCGCCGTCGATGTCGCGTGTGATCGTTTTGAGAGAGTCGGAAACGCGGCCGACCGCAATGGCGCGGTAAATTTTCACGATCTTCTCTTCTTTAAATAGAGGAATCATCGTTTCCTTGGCCGCCGCGTTGGCGGCGAACATCACACAGCCTGACGTGTCGCGGTCGAGGCGGTGGACGGCGCAGAGTTGCGGATTATTCAGCTCATGTTGCAGGCGGACTTCCAGACTGCGGTCGCTCCCGTTGGTCACCATGCCGGACGGCTTGTTGACGACGAGGATATCGCCTGACCGCTTCAGGATTTCGATTTTATGCGTCTTCGCCTCCGGGCGGACGGTCTCGATAATGTCTTTAATTTTGAGCGTATGTTTGGCCATCCAGACACGCTGGCCGTTTACGAAAACCTGCCGGGCGTCGAGCAGTACGCGCGCCTGCTTTTTCGAGCAGCGCAACCGGTCGGCGAGGACGTCGACCAGCGGCAGGCCGTCTTCGTGCGGGGTGATCTGAAAGGAGGCTCGGCTCATTGTATTTTATCCAGTTCTGCACAGGCTTCTGTGATGAGCGCGGCGGCTTTTTCGATTTCTTTGGCGGTGACGTTGAGCGGCGGAAGCATCCGTAGCACCCGCACGGCGGTGGCGAGAGTCAGCAACCCCTTGTCCTGTAAAATTTTCTGGAGCGGTGCCGCATTATCTTTCAGCACGAGACCGACCATCAGGCCGCAACCCCGTGCGCCTTCGATCCAGTTGTACTGCGCGGCAATCGCCTGAAGTTTTTCGAGAAACAGCGCGCCCATCTTCTGAGCGTTTTCGAGCAGATGTTCTTTCTCGATTGTTTCGATAACAGCCAGCGCGGCGGCGCAGGCCAGCGGTGTTCCGCCGAACGTGGTCGCGTGGTTGCCGGGTTGAAAAACGTCGGAAACTTTTGGTGAGGCGACGACTGCGCCGATCGGAAATCCGTTGCCAAGTCCTTTGGCGAGCGAGAAGGCGTCCGGCTGTACGTCATAGTTCTGGAAGCCGAACCATTTTCCGGTCCGTCCAACGCCTGCCTGCACTTCGTCGAAAAACAGCAGAAGATCTTTCTCATCGCAGAGTTTCCGCAGGCCATTGATGAACGCCGGATCGGCAGGAATAATGCCGCCTTCGCCCTGAACGGCTTCAACCAGAATGGCGGCGGTTTTATCCGTCACGGCAGCTTTGCACGATTCAAGGTTGTTGAATTCAGCGTATTTGAAACCTTCGGGCAGGGGATAGAAACCTTTTTGCACCTTTTCCTGACCGGTGGCGGTTAAGGTCGCCAGTGTCCGGCCATGAAAGGAGTTCTTCATGGTGATCACTTCATATTTGCCCTTGGTTGAACCCCAAAGCCGCGCCAGTTTGATCAGCCCTTCATTGGCTTCCGCTCCGGAATTGCAGAAAAAGCACTTGCCGCCCAGCGACCGCTCGGAAAGGGCCTGCGCGAGCCGTGGCTGGTTCTCGTTGTAATAAAGGTTGGATGCATGTACCAGCTTCGCCGCCTGCTCCTGAATAGCCTTTACGACCGCCGGATGGCAGTGGCCGACGTTCAGCACGGCGATACCGGCGAGAAAATCGAGATATTCCTTGCCGTCGGCATCCCAGACCTTGGAGCCATGACCTTTGACGAGCACGAGGCCCGGCGCATAGGTCGGCATCACGTACTTCTTGTGCAAATCAATTGTTTCTTCTGTTTTCATGACTTCCATTCCCTAAAAGACGGGGGAATGTAACGCACGGTCACCGGAATTGCCAGTGGTTTAAGCGATAGAAGAGGGAGCGGGACGGCAAATAGTTATGGATGAACGTTAGCGCGCACCCTCCGAAGGCCCCGTCTGCGGGGCCGAAGGTAGAGGTGCCGTGCATTGTTCGGCTCTGTTTCTCTGTTTCCGATTCCGGTTCTGAGCGATTCTGTTGCCCGCAGCGGCCAAGATCGCGGCAACACACGCGACGACCGATGTTGGCCAGAACCCGCCCGCGAAACGTCGCATGGCGGTGGCTCCGTGGGTTGTGACCGAATCTGGTCCCATTCCATCTCTGAAAACCCATGACACCGTGGCGTTCAAGGCTATGAACCCGATCAGCCACAAGGTGAAAACACTGAGCCAGATGCTGCGAGCCTTGTCAGTTCTGGACAAAGGGATGGCGATAACGGTTGCGACGCCGAGGCCAAACAGCAACAGGACCGATATGATTGCATTCATCATCTTGTTTGCCGAACAGTGTTATTGAACGATTTTAATTTCGGTCTTTATTTCACAATCTCGGTTCCGACGCCTTTGTCGGTGAAAAGTTCCAATAGGAGCGAGTGGGGCAGGGCGGAATCAATAATATGTGTTTTGCTGACGCCCGCTTTGAGCGCATCGACCGCGCCACCGATCTTTGGAAGCATGCCGCCGGAAATAATGCCCCGCTCAATCAGATCTTCCACTTCTTTCAGGCTTAGCGTCGAAATCAGCGAAGTTGGATCGTTGATGTCGCGTAGCAGTCCCGGTACATCACTCAGGAAAACCAGTTTGCGCGCCTGCAGGGCGCAGGCGACGGCATTGGCGACGTCGTCGGCGTTTACGTTGTAAAGATGTCCGTCTTCGCCGCGTCCGAGCGGTGTGATAACCGGAATGATATCGGCTTTCAAAAATGCTTTGATCGGCTCGACGTCCACATAGATCACCTTGCCGACGAAGCCCCAGTCAAGTTGTTCTCCGGTCTGTGGATCAACGCCTACATGTTTTTTCACCTTGATGATATCTTCGCCGTGAATGCCGTGTGCTTTGCCGCCGTAGTTTTTGATGATCTCTACCAGATGCGGATTCACTTCGTTGTTGAGAACGCTTTCCACCACGGTGATGGTCTTTTCATCCGTCACCCGCAGGCCCTGAACAAAGTTCGGCTGAATGTGCGCTTCCCGCATTTTTTTGGAAACTGACTTGCCGCCGCCGTGCACAATCACCGGCTGAAGGCCGACACATTCCATGAAGGCGACATCCTTGAGGATATTCCGGTAGCCAATTTCGCTCTCCATGATACTGCCGCCGAACTTAACGACAACGGTATCGCCCCGGAACTTCTGGATATAGGGCAGGGCTTCAATCAGTACCGACGCTTTTTCGATCATCTGTTGCATGGCAAAATTCCTATTCTATTCCACGTTGATTCGCACATAATCTTCGGTGCAGTTACAGGTGTAAACAACGGTGCTTCCGCTGCCGAGATTCAAATTAATGTTAATGGTGAACGCTTCTTTAGAAACGGCGGCGACCAGTTCTGCCTCCGGCGTTCCGGCGGCCATGCCGTTGCGCACGGCGGGCACATCGTCGTAATCAATGTCGACTTTGTTTTCCTGCACCTGAGCATAGGAATATCCGATGGCGTCCATAATCCGGCCCCAGTTAGGCCGCTTCCCCGCCCAGGCGGTTTTGTTGAGCATGGAGTTCGCTACGGCCCGCGCGGCTTCCTCGGCTTCGCCGCCCGAAGCGGCGCCGTTGACCCGTACCGTGATGACCCGCGTGGCGCCTTCGCCGTCTTTGACGATCATCATCGAGAGATCGAAGAGAACTTTCTCCAGCGTGTGGTAAAACGTCTTCCAATGTTTGGAATCCTGCGAAAGAACCTCGTTGCCGGCCTGTCCGTTGGCCAGGCAGATGACGGTGTCGTTGGTGCTCCGGTCGCCGTCCACGGTAATCCGGTTGAAGCTCATGTCGGCGGCGGCCCGCAGCGCACATTGTAGTGTATGTTTTTCGACGGTCGCATCCGTCAAGATGAAGGCCAGCATCGTGGCCATATTCGGTTCGATCATGCCGGAACCTTTGGCCAGCCCGGTGATCCGTATCGGTTTTCCGTCGAGGTCAATTTCCACAGTAACTGTTTTGCTGACGAGGTCGGTAGTCATCATCGCTTCCGCCGCGTCCATACCGCCGTCCGGCGAAACGGCGTCAAACAGAAGCTCGATTCCTCCGGCGATTTTATCCATCGGTAGCGGCTTGCCGATTGTGCCGGTGGAGCAGACAAAAACATTCAGCGCCTGAACGCCCAGTTTTCCGGCGGCGAGGGCGGCCATGGCTTCAGTATCGGCCATACCTTGTGCGCCGGTGCAGGCGTTGGCATTGCCGCTGTTCATGACAATGGCTCGAGCCTCGTTTTGTTCGACCACTTTAAGATCCCATTTCACCGGCGCGGCCTTAACCTGATTGGTTGTGAAGACCGCCGCGCTGACCGCCGGAATGTCCGAGACGATCAGAGCCATATCTTTTTTGTGTTTTTTAATTCCGGCCTGAATTCCAGTCGCGGAAAAGCCTTTCGGCAGAAGCAGTGATTTCTTCATATATTCTAATCTCCAGACGCAGGAGACTACACCCCTGCACATGGTTTCGGAACAAAAAAAGTCCCGGTCTCGTGAGAGCGCCGGGACTTCGCCGTAAGCCGCAAAATGGCTTAACGTTTCGAGAACTGGAAGCGTTTGCGAGCACCCGGCTGACCCGGCTTTTTACGCTCTTTCATACGTGCATCGCGGGTGAGGAAGCCGCCCTTTTTCAGAATGGGCTTCAGATCTTCTTCCGCTTTAATCAAGGCGCGGGATGTACCGTGCGAAATGGCTCCGCACTGGCCGACTTTGCCGCCGCCGCTGACCTTGACGATCATATCATACTGATCGACACGGCCGGTTAGCACCAGCGGACGAACCACGGTGTCGAGCATGTCTTTGGTGTCAAAATAATCCTGAGCGGTTTTGCCGTTCACGGTGATAATGCCGGAGCCTTTGACGAGGGTTACCCGCGCTACCGATGTTTTGCGCCGGCCTGTTGCGGCAATCTGATCAACTTTTTTCGCTGCTACCACGTTGTACTCCTTGCTTAGCCTTTAAATTCGAGTGTTTGAACCTTCTGCGCGGAATGGGGATGGTTCGGGCCGGTATAAACTTTCAGGCGGGTGATCGTCTTGCGCATCAGCCGGTTGCCGGGGAGCATTCCCTCGACCGCCTGCATGATAATGCGCGTCGGATTCTTTTCACGGATGGTCTCGGCGGTACGTTCTTTCAGACCGCTCGGGAATCCGCTGTAGTCCTGATAAATCTTCTTTGCTTCTTTATTGCCGGTCAGCTTCACCTTTTCGGCGTTGATGACTACTACAAAGGCACCGGTATCTACGTGCGGAGTGTAGGTTGGTTTGTTCCGGCCGCGCAGAAGGTCTGCGATAAACACAGCCAGACGTCCAGTGGACTTGTCGGCGGCATCCACCACATACCAGTCCCGTTTGATATCATTTTCGTTAGCTACAAATGTCTTCATTACAAATCTTTCCAGTTCAAATGCAAGGCGGGGAAAATATACGAGGGGGTACCCCGTGTCAACACCTCTGCCCAAAGTTTTACACAAAAAGATAGGAATTGTTCTGAGCCGGTTGAAAGGCTATACCCGTTCGCGTGAAACTTTTCCGCAAAAAAGAGGTTTGGATTCCAACTTGGCAGGGCGTGACCTTGTTTTTGTTACTGGCTGGCGGTCTTCTTTATGGCGCAGTGCGGCATCTCTATCCATTTCTGGCGCAGAATCATCCGGTGCCGAACGCCGAGATGATTATCATCGAAGGCTGGCTGGCCGACGCCGAACTCAAGGATGCGGTCAAAGCCATTCGCCCTGGTCAGATTGTAGTAACCACTGGCGGGCCGGTTACATTCGGACAGAAAATACTCAACTACGAAAATTACGCTGAGATAGCCACCGCGCGTCTTATTGATTTGGGTGTTCCGGCAGAAACCATCATCACTATTCCTGCGCCGGAAACCCTGCGCGACCGGACGTATGTCTCCGCGCAGGCAGCCCGCAAGCGGCTCGAAGAACTCGGTCTCTTCGGGAAATCCGCCAACCTCTACACCATCGGCGCGCATGCCCGCCGTTCCTATCTCATGTTTCGCTGTGTTTTTGGGCAAGACTATCCGCTTGGAGTCATCGCGATTAGTCCGCCATCCTATAATTTAGATCATTGGTATCGTCACAGCGCCGGCTTCAAACACGTCACCGGAGAATTCATCTCCTGGATCTACGCACACCTTTTTCTGGTGTTTTATCATGCCTGACCGCCTCCAGTGCCGCCTCGCCGAGATCGGAGCGCCAGCCGATGTCTGGTGCGCTTGCTGTGGGAACTGGCTGAACAGGCCGTGCGCGACCCGCTTACCGGACTTTATAATCGCCGGTTCTTTGATGAAGCGCTCGCGCAGAATATTGAAGCGGCCCGCCGGTATGGCCGCGAATTGAGTCTGGTGCTTTTCGATCTCGATAATTTTAACAGATCAACGACACCTGCGGGCATCAGGCAGGAGACGAGGTGCTGAAAAAATTTTCTCGGCGTTTGCAGGAAACTGCACGCAAAGCCAATGTCGTCTGCCGTATCGGCGGCGACGAGTTCGCCGTTATTCTTCCGGAGACTGAACTTTCCAATGTCCCGAACTTTTTAAATCGGTTGGGAAGCAATAATGCGACCGCTGGAGCGGCCGCATCACCATCGAAAAACCTTTTTACCGATGAGGATGCCGTATTGCGCGCGGCCAAGCCGACGCGGTAACCGTCAAAAACGATTAAAAATCTTTGTCCCAGAACCAGACAATTTTTGTGGAGGTATTGGCTTTGCCGGCAGCATCAGCGCCTTTTAATCCCGGCTCCTTGGTGAGGGTTCGGCTGACGCACGAACTGCAGAGCAACAGGATCGCAATCAGGCAGAATAGTTTATTGATCATATAGACTCTCCTTGTTCTTAGAACGACACTGTACAGAAGCTGATAGCCTCAATCTTTCCGGCAACTTTAGCGAGAACCTTCTCCGGAACCGGCTGGCTGACTTTCAAGATCGCAATGGAACGTTCGCCGCTCTTGTCGTGCGGATTGCGGACATCGTCAATGTTGATGCCTTCTTTGGCCATGGCGCCGGCAATCTCGCTGAGGACACCGGGGCGATCCATATAAGTGAAGAGGGCAATGTGTCCGCTCGGCTCGAAGTAAAGTTTATCGAAGCCGCCGATGCGCGAGATCATCATGACGCCTTCAGCCACCGTGCCGCGCACGCTGATGCGGCGCAGGTTATCTTTATCAACGCTGGCCATCAGATCGATGGTAATGGAGTTGCCGTAGCCTTTAGTTCCGTCGGGTTCGCGGACGGAATATTCGATCCCCATATCCTTGAGAAACGCGATAGCAGCTTTCGGATCCATCGAGCGGTCGAACTCATCGCTGAGCGCGCAGACTACCGGAACCACCAGCCATTTTCCGAAACGCTGCAGGTCGCCGTAGAAGCTGGCTTCGATGCGGCTGAGCTTGGTATCGCTGCCGATCATGGCGCGAGCCAGCGTGGCAATGGTGTAGGTCAGGTCGGCGTAGGCTTCGTCGAGGCCTTCCGGAATGTCGCGGTTGACGATGTACGACGTGATGCCCTTGTTGTCGAAATCAATCAGCTGTTCCGCCGAGCGCTGAGCCGCGTTGAAGTTGGCTTCTTTGGTGGACGCGCCGAGGTGCGGCACCATAATGTCGGCGATATCGATGACACTCTTCGGCCCTTCGGCGTCCTTGGCGTAAACATCGTTTAGGAAGCGCAGGGATTTTTCGGCCTTAATGGCGCGCAGGTCGTTTTCGTTCACGACGCCGGAACGGGCACAGTTGACAAGCGTGGCCCCTTTTTTCATGACGCTGAAGAGCTCTTTATTGATCAGACCTTTGGTGTGCTCGTTTTCAGGAATGTGGAGAGAGACGTAGTCGCTCTGCGCAAAAAGGTCTTTCAGCGAGACCAGTTTAGCGCCGATTCGTGCGGCAGCTTCTTCGGAAAGAATTGGATCGAAGGCCAGAATTTTGCACTCAAAACCGCTGAGACGTTTGGCGACCAGTTTGCCGATCGCGCCGAGTCCGACGATACCGACGGTTTTGCCGGTAACTTCCCGACCCATGAATTTGGTCTTTTCCCATTCGCCGCGGCGGGTGGAAGCGTCGGCGGCGATCAGGTGACGGGCGTCGGTCAGCATGAGAGCGATTACTTCTTCGGCGACGGCGTTGGCGTTGGCGCCGGGCGTATTCATTACATCAACTTTTTTGTGCCGGGCGTGCTTGGTGTCGATCGTGTTGTAACCGGCACCAGCGCGGATGACCACTTTCAGGGCGGGCAGGGCGTCGATGAGTTCCGCTGTCACTTTTTCACTTCGGACGATCAGGGCGTACGTATCGGGATGCTGTGCGACGAGAGCGGACAGTTCTGTTTGGGCGTCCTGCACAACGGTGTAATTTCCGTTAGCTTCGAGCAGTTCTTTGGCAATCGAGTCGAGTTTGGTCGGGATCAGTACTTTTTTCATATTTTTCTCCGCAGAAAGGGTGAATGGGCACCACGTTAATCGGCGGACTTCACCGAATCAAGTGCAGACGGTTTTGTTTTTCGCTTCTTGACCGTGAACAGGGCGCTCTTCTATGGTGTCGGCATGAAATCTGTTAAAACTTTTCTGATTCCTGTTCTGGCTCTGATTCTTTCCGGCTGCGCGGGGTACCGCGTCGGCAGTACGCTTCCCAAGTCGGTTCAGTCGGTCAGTCTGGCGATTGTTAATAAAACGGATGAGCCATCCATTGAGGTGGCTGTGAAAAAAGCTTTGATTGCCGAGTTGCAGATGGACGGTCGTCTTGAAGTGCGTCCGTTGGAAGAAGCGGATGCCACGCTGACCGTGACGCTGACAAAATTCGATCTGGATGCACTGGCGTTCAACCGGTTGCAAGGTTCGCTGGCCGAAGAATACCGCATGACACTGACAGCCAAAGCAGTGTTCAGCGATGCGCAGACCGGCGAAGTGATTCAGGAATCTCCGGTTGTGCGGGGTGAGTCGGAGTTTCCTTATGCCACCGACTTAACCACGACCAAGCGTGAAGCGTTGCCGAAGGCGGCAAACGACCTGGCGCGCAAAGTGGTCAGCACCGTGGTGACTGCCTGGTAAAGAAGATTGGAATGATGGAATAAGGGAGTGATGGATTGTTGGAAGAAGATCATGTTACTTCGAGGGTGCTTCTGATCTTTATTTTTTAGTGATCAATCCACTGTTCCATAAAAAAAGCCGTCCAGTGAAGGACGGCTTTTTTGTTTTCCAGAATCCGGAAAACTATTTTGCCAGCTTGCGCAGGGCGGCAACGGCCCGCTTTTTACGGCGGATCGCGGTGTTCTTCTTGATGACGCCGCGTTTGACGGCTTTATCAAGCACCGAGCTGTACTCGCGTACAGCCTGTTCAGACGTTGCAGCAACGCCGCCGGTCAGCACTTCGCGTGTTTTGCGGCGGACGGTTTTGACTTTCGTCTTAACCGTCATGTTGCCGACGCGCTGCTTTTCAGACGAGCGCATTCTTTTTTTGGCACTTTTAATATTCGGCATTTTTGAACCTCGGTTTTATTGAGTCACTGCTACTGGGGGGGCGGCTGTCGCGCATAGCACGCGAACGGGCGCGAGCCTGTTTCTTGCGGCGTTTGTCGCCCGGCTTTTCAAAGCGGCGGCGTTCGCGCATGTCCTTCAGAATTCCTTCGCGGTCGAGCAGTTTTTTTAAACGGCGGAGACCCTTTTCGACAGGTTCGCCGCGGCGGAGTTTTACTTCACAAGATGTACTGGCCATAATTTTAACACCCCCTTAAGCGGGATAGGATTTTTCACAAAGGCGGAGAAGTTAGGTGATGGGCTTTGGTTTGTCAACCGATTATCTGGTGAAAAGGCTCGTCAGTCCCTGTGGCGGAACGAGATGCGTCCTTTGGTCAGGTCGTAGGGCGAGATTTCAACAGTTACCCGGTCGCCGATGGCGATTCGAATAAAGTTTTTACGCATTTTACCGGAGATGTGAGCAAGAACGCGGTGCCCGTTTACCAGCTTCACGTTATACATCGTGGCCGGCAGAACCTTTTCCACAACACCTTCGAGTTCAATTACTTCATCTTTGGCCATGCATTCTCCAGTCCGGTTTCATTTTTGTCGCGCCGATGCTACACGCGCACCCCGCCATTGCAAGAAGGCATTTGAAAAGAGTTGGCGCGAAAACTTGAGTGAACGACTCTCTCAAGGCATATTTCGGCGCTCCAACCCCTAGAAATTTTTTAAAGAGGAAACGCACATGGAAGCATTGAAAAAATCGACTGTTTTTAAAGGACCGCAAGGGCCGGTAGTACTGGTTATCATGGACGGCGTCGGTATCGGCAAGTATGCCGAAGGTGATTTTGTTCTTTCTTCAAACACGCCCAACCTCGACTGGCTGATGAAAAACGGGGTTTCTACAAAGCTTCAGGCGCACGGTACCGCCGTCGGCCTGCCGAGCGACGAAGATATGGGCAACAGCGAAGTCGGCCATAACGCAATCGGCTGCGGTCGCGTATTTCATCAAGGCGCGGCGCTGGTCAGTGAGGCAATCGCCTCCGGCGCGATGTTTTCCGGTCAAACGTGGAAGGAACTCGTTGCCAATGTCAAAGCCAACGGCTTGACGATTCATTTTATCGGCCTCTTTTCCGATGGCAACGTCCACAGTCACATTGATCATCTCAAGGCGATGCTGAAACAGGCCAAGGCGGAAGGAATCAAGACGGCACGCGTTCATCCGCTGATCGACGGACGCGACGTTCCGCCGACGTCCGCGCTCGAATATGTCAAACCGTTCGAGGCGTTTCTGGCGGAGCTGAATGCTGACGGAACCGTGGACTACGACATTGCTTCCGGCGGCGGACGCATGAACATTACCATGGATCGCTACAACGCGAACTGGGATATGGTTAAGCGCGGCTGGGACACGCACGTCAAAGGCGAAGGCCGCCTATTCGCCAGCATGACACAGGCGATTGAAACGTTCCGCGCTGAAAAGCCCGGCATTCTCGACCAGGACTTGCCGCCGTTCGTGATTGAACGCAACGGGAAAGCCATCGGTAAAGTCGTGGATGGCGACAGCGTTGTCTTTTTCAACTTTCGCGGCGACCGTGCGCTCGAAATCACCAAAGCGTTCGAGGCCGACGATCTTAAAGAGTTTGCCCGCGGCCCAAAACCGAAGGTCTACTATGCCGGTATGATGCAGTACGATGGCGATCTGCGTATTCCGCGCAATTATCTGGTTACGCCGCCTGCCATCAACCGCACGATGGGCGAATATCTTGCCGCATCCGGTGTGCACCAGCTTGCGATCAGCGAAACGCAGAAGTACGGCCACGTCACCTATTTCTTTAATGGCAACCGCGCCGACAAATTCAACGAGGCTCTTGAGGACTACGTCGAAATCAAGTCCGATGTTTGTCCGTTTGAGGAAAAGCCGCGCATGAAGGCTGTTGAAATCACGGATGCCGTGATTAAGGCGATCGAAAGCGGCAAGTATGAATTCATCCGCCTCAACTATCCCAACGGCGACATGGTCGGCCACACCGGCGTTTTTTCTGCCGTTACCATCGCGGTTGAAGCCGTGGATGAGGCGTTGGGTAAACTCAAAGTCGCCGTCGAAAAAGCTAGTGGAATTATGGTAATCAGCGCTGACCACGGCAATGCCGATGATATGTATGAGCACGACAAGACCGGCGCGGTGAAGCTCAATAAAGCCGGTCAGCCGCAAGCCAAGACGGCTCATTCGCTCAATCCGGTTCCGGCTATTGTTTACGATCCGTCCGGCGTTTCGAAAGCGCGGCTTTCGGCGGCGAAAGGTCTGGGAATCAGCAGTCTTGCGGGCACTTGCCTGAAACTGCTCGGCTATGTGCCGCCCGCCGATTACACGCCAAGTATCGTTGACGTTGGCTGAAGCCGTTCAATGTTTGGAAAACGGGAGCTTCCCGCTCGACGACAGGCAGGTTGAAAAGGTATTTTCGAACCATGTACAAATCTTTTTCCAAAGGTATCTTCGTACTTTGTTTCTTTTTAACGGCTCTTGTTGCGCTTTCTGCCCCGACCGTTGAGCTGACTGCGCAGGAGCAGGCTTGGCTGACCGAACATGGTGGAACGATTCGCGTGGCCTGTCACGGCAACTACATGCCGGTCTCTTTTGTCAGTCAATCCGGCCGAGCCGATGGGATCATGCCTGATCTGTTTCGTTGGATAGCAGAGCGGAACGGATTCAATGTGGAGTTTATTCCCGCTACACGAAAGCAGAGTGAAGAAAACATCCTTTCGGGTAAATATGATGTAGCCGTCAGTGCTACAGAAAATAATGACGATGCACGGCTGCTTTATACAGCGGATGTGATGGAGTTGCCGGTATTTCTGTTTGTGCCAAGTAAGAACTGGACGAAAATCCTCCCGTCTGGATTGAGGATCGCGTATGACAGCAATCCATCGCCGCTTGACCGGATGAAGGTCTCTTATCAAAAAGTTCCCTGTAACACGCTGAGTGAAACGGTGGATGCCGTACGCTCGGGCCGGGCGGATGCGTTGCTTTGCAGTGAACCGGTGTTTCTCTATTATTGCTATACGCAGAATCTGACTGATGAATTTAAAAAAGTCGGCCCCGCGTTGCAAACTAGTCATCTTTGCATGGTCGTTGCGCCGAGCAATGCTCCGTTATATACGCTGCTGTCTAAATCGTTAGAAAAGGCTAGGTCGGAAGGTGTAATACGCTGGATTGGCCGGGAATGGGTCGGGGGGGCGTATACCAAGATTGGTGCGCGGATTTTGCACTACAGTTTTTACGTTGTGCTCGGATTCGGTTTGCTGCTGGCGGCACTGCTGCTGTTCTGGTTGTGGGATATCCGGCTGTCGCGGCGCGTAGTCGAAAAGACCCGGCAGTTACGTAATAGCGAGGAACGGTTACGCACCATTTTCCAGAATTCGCCGGATGCTATTTTGATTGAGGACGATCACGGCACCGTGTTGGACGCCAATCCGGTGGCGTGCGCTTTTCACGGCCTAAGCCACGGTGAAATGATTGGAAGAAACGCGTTCGATATGGTTTCTGCCGCCTGCCGCAATGAAGTGGAGCGGGATTTCAATAAATGGTTTACCGGCGAATTAAAACGCCACGAAACGCTTCTACAGTCCAGCGACGGCCGCGAAGTTCCGGTCGAAGTGATTGGTGCACCAATGCGGTTTGAAGGAAAGAACGCCGTCCTGTTGCTGGTGCGGGATATGACTCAGCGCAAGCATGTTGAGCAGGCCCTGGAAGAGAGCGAAATGCGCTACCGCGGACTGGTTGAAGCGCAGAGCAATTTCATTGTCCGCATTGATACAGGAGGTCTTTTCACATTCGTTAACGAAGCGTTCTGCCGGTTTGTGGGGCGTTCGCGCGGCGAGCTGGTTGGAACGGACTGCCGGTCATTCATTTACTATGATGACCTTGCGATTCCCAACCAGACAATCGAAACGCTGGTGTCCCGCCGTGAAAGGGCCGTGACCGTTGAACACCGGATGCGTGCCCGCACCCGCACCGCCTGGGTGCAATGGGAAAACATCGCCGTTTTTGATGAATCCGGACGGGTGGTCGAAATTCAGAGTGTGGGTCAGGATATCACGGAGCGTCGCCGGATTTATGAAGCCTTGCAGGAAAGTGAAAAACGGCTCCGGTTTTTATTTGAAGAAATTCCTCACGTCGCTGTGCAAGGCTACAACACCGCTCGCGAGGTCATCTTCTGGAACCATGCCAGCGAAGAACTCTATAAATACTCCAAAAAAGATGTCCTTGGCCGGAAAATGGAAGACATTGTACTAACCACTGACCGGCGGGAGGAGATGGTGGCCGCGTTCGATAACTGGGTCAAAACCGGCGTGCCGATTCCTTCCGGCGAAGTGCTGAAGAGTACAGCCGACGGACGGCAGGTGGCGGTTTATTCCAGCCGTCTGGCCACGCGCAATCACCACGGCGAATGGGAGCTGTATGTAATCGACGTGGATCTTTCCGAGCTGAAACGCGCTAGCGAAGAGATCGTGAAGGCCAAGGAAGCTGCAGAACGAGCCAGCCGTGCCAAGAGCGAGTTTTTAGCCAACATGAGCCATGAAATACGCACGCCGATGAACGGCGTCATGGGAATGACCCATCTGCTACTCGAAACCCAGCTGACCGCGGATCAGCGCGACAGCGTTCAGACCATCATGGAATCAACTCAGGAACTGATGCGTATCATCGATGAACTGCTCGACATTTCACGCATTGAGGCTGGCGAGGTGCGGTTGCACCCCGAACCGTTCTGTATGCGGGAAACAGTTGAAAAAGTGGTTTTTCTATTTGCCGATCGCGCCGGTAAAAAAGGCGTGGACATTTCGATCGCCATTCATGATAGCGTACCGAAACAAATGCTCGGCGATTCCGGACGCATTCGTCAGGTTTTGATCAATCTGGTCGGCAATGCGTTAAAGTTCACTCATGACGGCCACATTCAAATTCGCATGCAGGCCGAACGTGCCGAAGACGGCTGGAATCTGCTGGCAGATGTTAAAGATACCGGTATCGGCATGACATCCGAACTGCAGGAGCGCATCTTTGAAAAATTTACGCAAGGCGACACGTCGTCGAAGCGCCAGTACGGCGGAACCGGCCTCGGACTGGCTATTACCCGTCAGTTGGTCCGCCTGATGGGCGGCGAAATCAGCGTGAGCAGCGAAGTCAACAAGGGGTCTGCGTTCCGATTTAATCTCAAGCTCGGCAGTGCAGAAGCTAACGAGCCGGTTCCGGCTCCTGTCACACCGGCTTCGAACGAAGAGAAAAAGATTTCAGGGAATATTCTGCTGGTCGAAGATAATCTGGTGAATCAGAAAGTGGCCGCGGCAATGATCAAAAAGATGGGATGCACTGTAACCGTTGTGCCGAACGGCGCCCGGGCGCTGGAGCAGATTGCTTTACGTAAATTTGATCTCATTTTTATGGACTGTCAGATGCCGATCATGGACGGGTTTGAAGCTACTTTAGCCATCCGGCAGATGGTCGGCGAAATTCGCGACATTCCGATCGTTGCCATGACCGCACACGCTCTCAAAGAAGACCGTCAGCACTGCCTGGATGCCGGCATGAACGACTACCTGTCCAAGCCGGTTCATATCGATGCTCTTGTCGCCGTCCTGCAGAAGTATTGCGGATAACTGCATCCGGCAATGGATGTGTGATGGCGGAGGGGGAGGGATTCGAACCCCCGGAACCTTGCGGTTCTCCGGTTTTCAAGACCGGCGCGTTAAACCACTCTGCCACCCCTCCGGAAGATGAGCGCCAGATAATAGAGCTCGCCCCATCAAAAACAAGTTCCTATTTGACGGGATTACAGACTTTTCCCATGAACAGGATCGCGCCGCTGGCGTTGTCGCGGATCAGGAACAGGAACAGGTGATCGGCGCGGAAGACTTTGGGTGGTGAGAGAATTGATGCGGCGTACACCATCACTCCGGTTGAAGCGGCGGCCTCGGTGCCTTTTTGATCCACCTGCACGAACGGTGTGTTATCTGCAATGATTATAGGAGGGTAAAATGTTTTGCCGCCGCCGCAAAAAGCTGATAGGTTGACCCCGGTTTGCAGGGCAATTCCCCTGATGAATAAAAACGGGGACGCGGTTATGAAAAGAATGCTGAGACTCATTGTTCCTTTACTCCTTTGGTCTGCTATGGCGCAGGCACAATCCCGTCCCGAAATGCTCTTACTGCCGGTTGAGACAAATTCATCTCAACGGGAGCTTCTCTGGTCAACCGATCCTGGAATCCGCTACGAGTTGCAGTCCTCCACCAATCTGGTGACCTGGACAACCGTTGCAGGATTTCCATCCAAAGCGGAAGCTCTGGCTCAACAGCAGATGATTGAATTGCAGGCGGCATCCAAACGTTTTTTCCGGGTGCTGGTTCTGGACGAACAACCGCCGGAAATCACATCCCGGATTCCCGCTGACGGATCGTTTGGCGTACGCCGTTTTTCTTCCATCGCAATTACGCTGGCGGATGCGACCGGAATTAATCCGGCCTCCATCAATTTAACCGTAGGCGCTCGCGGCACATTTTCAACCGGATCAAGTCAGGTGACGTTTAACGGAAGCACACTGACGGTTTCTTTAGGCGGCGACACCGCGCTGGGCGGTTACGGCGAAACGGTGCAGACGACACTGACCGTTGCAGACACATTGGGCAACACCACCAACTATGTCTGGAGTTTTGAACTGGAGAAGGCTGTGGAAGCGGCGACCAACCTGTTCGTTTTCGGCTCTCCCGGAGCTCAGCGGGCCGGGCAGCAACTGTCCGGTGAAGCCGCCGTGCTGGCGGCACGTTATAGTGCGGGGCCGGTGCGTATGGGGAGTTCGAGTACGGACTGGACGATTGATTCCGTCACCACGAACACCATTGTGCTGGCTTACACCAGCCCGTCAGCTCCAGTTTTCACCGCCGGTCAATTGCTGGCCAATCTGGCTCCGGCGCGTATCAGTGAAATTTTCTACCGCCGGATTGATTCGCTGAGTGATGATTCCGGCGCTAAAAAACTCACGCTCTACACAACGGAAGTCACGTTGGCAGATGTGATGGTGAACGGCACGTTTACCCTCGGCAGCGATGCGGTGTTTTTAGACTTCGATGCCAACGGCAATCTGATCCGGGCGTTGAGCGGAGACGCCACATTTTCACTGCCGGACATCGGGGCGGATTTTTCGGGCCAAACAATTTTTTCTGACAGCGTGCTGAACCTTTCATTGCAGGAAGGAAAATTTTTGTTCCATCCCAAACTGAAAGTCTCGGTGGAAACGGCGTGGACAACGGTTTTACGCTTTGATGCGCAGGCATCTGGGGATATTGAAATTTCCTGTGTACCGCTTCTTACGGTAAGCGGTGCTTATACGAAAAACGTTGAAAAAGAAGTCTGGAGCAAAACCAAATGGATCGGGAGCGGATACGTTTATGTTGAATTAAAGGCTACCGTCACCGCCAAGGCGGCGATGAGCGCGGCGGCGGCCGCAGAAATGAAGGCAGGATTCCGGCAGAATGCCAACATGGGCGTTTCCGGCAAATATGTGCGCGACGCCGTACCTGCTGCGACTTGGGAGCGCTGGTTTACGGTGGAACCCTTCCAGCAGGTTCCGTTTACCTATACCGTGAGCGGAAACGGAAGTGCCACCGTGTCGCTGGTTCCGCAAATTGATGCGAGAGTGTACGGTCTGGGCGGGCTTTATGTGAACGCCGATTCCCGGCTGGAACTTTCCGGGTCGGCCACTCTGGTCAACGGGAATTTAACTCAGGCCGACTGGCTGTTGGGCGCTTATGCCGATGTTTATGCCGGACTCAGCGTGATCGACTTTGACTCCGGTTCATTGCCGAGCCTGCCGCCGTTCCGGCTCTTTACCGCCGAATGGGGCAACCATTACGAAACCGCGCCGTCGCCTGCCGCACCGCCGGTTATCACCCGTCAGCCGCTGTCACAGAATGCGAAAACAGGCGACCCGGTGGCCTTTTCTGTTGAAGCAACGGCGGCGGGATCTTTGTCTTACCAGTGGTATCAGAATGGAAAGCTTATTCCCGGCCAGACATTCAGGACACTTTCTTACAGCAGTGTCCAGAGCGGCCACCAAGGCAACTATCAGGTGCGCGTCAGCGCATCCGGTCTGGCGGTCAGTTCATCCATCGCCACTTTAAGCATCGTGACCAGCGGTGGTACCGGTTCGGCACCGTCCGGCATGGTGCGCATTCCCGGCGGAAGCAACAGCGGATCCAATCCCTTGGGCACCGGAGAATCTTATGATGGCACGTATTATCCGGCAACTTATTCGCTGACGGTCAGTGCATTTTATATGGATCGCACGGAGGTGACGAAGGCGCAGTGGGATACGGTTTATAACTGGGCCGTTTCCCACGGCTACAGTTTCGCCAACGCCGGATCGGGCAAGGCGGCCAACCATCCGGTGCAAACGGTTAGTTGGTACGACTGCGTGAAGTGGTGCAATGCCCGCAGTCAGATGGAGGGCAGAACGCCGTGCTACAACCTGAGTGATTGGAGCTGCAACTTTTCCGCCAACGGCTACCGCCTGCCGACGAATACGGAATGGGAATATGCTGCACGCGGCGGACTGAGCGGCAAGCGCTTCCCGTGGGGCGATACGATTACGCATAACCAAGCGAATTATAATAGTTACAGTGGCGATACGTATGACATCAGCCCCACAGGAGGCCATCATCCGTCGTATGCGACGGGTAGCTATCCATATACGAGTCCGGTGGGTAGTTTTTCGGCGAACGGGTATGGATTGTATGATATGGTAGGTAATGTTTGGGAATGGTGTAATGACGCGTCGGGCTCGGGCCGGGACGTCCGGGGCGGGAGCTGGTTCAGCCTCGCGTACAGCGCTCGTTGCGGCAACGCGTACTGGGGCAACCCGGTCAACGCGTGCAGCTACCTCGGGTTCCGCACCGTCTACCGTTAAGGACCACCTGCGCTCCGGAAGAACACGCTCAAGCGTGGACTACGAACGGGAAAAGCACTTGCCTTTACATTTTAATAATGTAAAACACGATTATGAATAACGATAAGCATTGTTATATTGATCGAGAGATCGAGCCTTTGGCGAGAGAGCGGCTGGCCAATAATCCGGCGTTGGCTCTGCTGGGGCCGCGTCAATGCGGCAAGTCAACACTGGCGCGACATCTCCTGAAAGATTTCCCGGATGCGGTTTATCTGGATGTGGAACTGCCGTCCGACCGCAATAAGTTGCGTGATCCGGAATCGTTTCTGAAGCTGTACCGTGGCCGACTGGTCTGCATTGATGAAATCCAGCGGGTTCCCGATCTGTTTGCCGTGTTGAGAAGTCTGATTGATCAAAGCGGGGCTAACGGGCAGTACCTGATTCTTGGATCGGCATCGCGTGATTTGATCCGGCAGAGCTCGGAAACGCTGGCCGGACGCATTGCCTATCTTGAGCTTGCGCCGTTTTCCATCCGTGAAGTGCCGGATGCTCTGCAAAAGCTTTGGCTTCAGGGCGGGTTTCCCCGCAGTTTTTTTGCGGAAGAATCCGCCGGGTTTGCGTGGCGCGGCGATTTCATCCGGTCGTTTCTTGAACGGGATGTTCCGATGCTGAAAAGCACGATTCCGGCGGAGGCGGTCGGTCGGCTCTTAACCATGTGCGCTCATTATCACGGGCAGTTTTTGAATCTGGAAAAGCTGGCGGGATCAATGGGGGTTCATGCGGGCACCATCCGGAATTATATGGATCTGCTTTGCGGCGCGTTTATGATGCGACGGTTGCCACCTTTCTTTTCCAATGTGAAGAAACGGCTGATCAAGTCACCAAAAATTTATATCCGCGATTCCGGTATTCTTCATGCGCTGTTAAATATCAAAACTGCTGACGACCTGTTTTCTCATCCGGTTTTCGGTGATTCCTGGGAAGGACTGGTGGTTGAAAACATTCTCTCCGCTGTTCCGGACGGGGTTTCCTGCGGGTATTACCGGACATCGAACGGCGCGGAAATGGATTTGGTTCTGGAAAGAGGAACTTCCCGGATCGGGATTGAATGCAAGGCCTCATCTGCGCCGAAAGTCACGCGCGGTTTCTGGAGCGCAATGGATGATCTGAAACTGAAAGAGGTTTTGATTGTTGCTCCGGTTAATTCTGCCTATCCGTACGGCGACGGCGTGACCGTTTGTTCTCTGAACGAGTGTTTGACCCGATTAGAATCACTATGAGAACCAGACTTTCATTTTTCAGGGTCTTATCGGCTGTCGGAATGGCGGCTGCACTTTATGCGCCTTCAGCTCTCGCCATTCTGGCGGGCGGCGAGTTTGACTTGCCTGCAGACAGTCCGTCCAGCCGCCTCGATACCGCAGGTCTTTTCAATTTCGTCGGCGCGCTGGAGATTAACACCGGCAGTTCCGGCTACTACGGCTCCGCGACCGCGCTTTCTCCAAACTGGGTTCTATCTGCCGGGCATAATGTGGATTTCAACGATGATGGCAAAGCGGACGCCGGGCTGAACATCTCATTCAACCTTCCCGGCTACGGAAGTTATTCAGCCAGCAGTTACACGATCAATCCAAACTTCAGCGGCTTCGGCAATCCGTCCATTCACCACGATCTTTCATTGCTCTACTTCGCCGATCCGTTGCCAAGCCTGCTTTTTCCAATCCTTGGAAACTCCCTTTCGATTGGCGACACCGCAACGCTCGTCGGTTATGGCCGTTCCGGTTACGGCAGTTACGGTTATACCACCTCCGCCTCGCCGATCGACCGGCGAGTCGGCTTTAACGTGATCGATGATTTTGAAATCTCCGGTTCAAGTATTCTCTTCCGCTACGACTTTGATAATCCGAACACCGGCGACGGATTGGGCAATAATCTGGAAACCATCATCGGCCCCGGAGATTCCGGCGGCACACTGCTAGTCGGAAATGCGCTGGTCGGCGTAAACACGTTTACCGAAGGATACGGTGGACGCTTCGGCGACAGCGGCGGCGGCGTTGCACTTAACAACGAGTGGGGCTGGATTGCCTCAACTACCGGCTTGGCTGTGCCTGAACCCGGAACCTTTTTATTGTTCTTCTGCGGACTGGCGATACTTTTTGTAACTCGCCGGAACCGGAAAAACATTTAGGGCTCGGTGGCAAGAACGGTTGCCAGTTTGCAGGCTTCGAGGTAACGCGGGATGTCCACATATTCATTCAGGTCGTGAGCGTGGAAATTTCCGGCATCGAAGGTGATGGTCGGAATTCCTTTTTCATTCAGAATGTTGGCGTCGAGTCCGGCGCTGATAATTTCAACATCCGCTTCGCGGCCCGCCAGCGGCGCGGCGCGCAGGAAACGCCGGACAACCGGTTCGCTTTTTTTGAGCCGGAAACTGCGGTAGTCGCTGGCGGTGATGAATTCAACCGAGCCGCATTCACCCTTGGCGTTTTTCAGTTCGCGCGCGGCTTTTTCAAACGCCGTTTTCCAGACGCCGGAAATTTTCCGGAGTGAGGCGGGTTTATGGCTGCGGCACTCGCCGGTGACTTTCACAAAGTCCATGACCTGATTGTCGGCCTCGCCGCCGTTGATGGAGCCGACGTTGGCCGTTCCGGTGCAGGAACCTTTACTGATCCGGCCGAACCAGCCGTTAGCTTTTAATTCAGCGATGGCGTTTGCGGCGATGACGGCGGCGGAAACGCCGCCTTCCGGGTTGACGGCGGCGTGAACGCTTTTGCCGTGAACGTTGGCAATCCAGCGGTTTGCGCCGAGTGCACCGATGACGCCGTTGCGCCGCCCGCTTCCGTCGAGATTGAAGCACATCGCCGGATTGCCGCCGTCGGCCGGTTCGAAGGCTTTGGCTCCGTGCAGTCCGTTTTCTTCGCCGACAGTGAAAAGCAAGGTGATCGGCGGATGTGGTAGATTATTTTTCAGTACGGTTTCCGCCATCGTAACCACAGCGGCCACCGACGCGCGATTGTCGCCGCCGAGTCCGGTTTTACCTTTCGGAACAATCCGGTTTCCTTTGCGTACCGGCACCGCGCCGCGACAGAGCGGTACGGTGTCGAGGTGAGCCGAAAACATAATGCGCGGGGCTTTAACCGTGCCGGGGATTTTTACGACCAGATTTCCGATGGTAAATCCTTTCGGCAGGTGCTTGAGTCCGGTTGAGCGAAACCATTCCGGCTGGCAGCCCGCCGCCAGCAGTTTTTGTTTCACCGCATCCGCCACCGGTCCTTCGCCGCCGCTCGGCCCTTCGGTTGCGAGAAGATCCATTAGGTGCTGTATGGCCTTTTCTTTATTGATCGTGTTTTTCATGCGGTGAACCATAGCGAACCGGGCCGGAGCAAGGCGAACCATTTCCAATGGGCCGGAACCTCGGAATTTACGTTGTCATGAAAGCCGCGGCGGGATATTTTCGGGGCTTCTTTGAAGGAGAATATTATGTCAATTACAGCACTGAGTCCCCTTGATGGTCGCTATGAATCCAAAGTGGCGGAGTTGCAGGATGTCTTTTCAGAATACGCGTTGATCCGTTGCCGCGTGCAGGTCGAAGTCCTCTGGCTTAAGGCGCTTTGCGCCGAAAAGGGAATTCCCGAATGCCGTGCGCTGTCAAAAGCCGAAAGCAAATTGCTTGATGCAGTCGTCGCCGACTTTTCGCCCGCCGAAGCGGAAAAGGTTAAGTCGATCGAAAAAACCACCAACCATGACGTCAAGGCGGTTGAGTATTATCTCAAAGATAAAATTACCGGAACGTCGCTCGAAACGCTGGGCGAGTTCCTGCATTTCGCCTGCACGTCCGAAGATATTAACAACCTTTCCCACGCGCTGATGCTGAAGCAGGGTCGTGAAATTATCGCCGCCGCACAGAACGCGCTAATTGCCGATCTGGCCGCCAAAGCAAAACAGTGGAAAGCGGTTCCGCTGCTGGCCCGCACGCACGGTCAGACCGCTTCGCCGACGACCATTGGAAAAGAACTGGCGGTTTTTGCCAGCCGCCTGCGCCGCGCCGCAGAAATTTTCCAGACTCTGGAAATTCGCGGCAAACTGAATGGCGCGGTCGGAAACTATAACGCGCACCTCTCGGCTTATCCGGATGTTGACTGGCCCGCGCTGGCTAAGCGGGTTATCGAAGACGAGCTTGGTCTGACTCAAAATCCGTTTACGACACAGATTGAGCCGCACGACTATATGTCGGAACTATTCGATGCGCTGGCGCGCTTTAATACCATTCTGCTCGATCTGGATCGCGACGTCTGGACCTACATTTCCTTTGCCTGCTTTAAACAGAAAACGGTAAAGGGCGAAATCGGTTCGTCCACCATGCCGCACAAAGTGAATCCGATCGACTTCGAAAACTCTGAAGGAAATATCGGTCTGGCCAACGCGCTGCTTCGTTACATGGCGGAAAAACTGCCGGTCTCGCGGTTGCAGCGCGACCTGACCGACTCAACGGTTTTACGCAATATGGGCGTGGCTTTCGGCTACACGTTGCTGGCGTACAGTTCAACGCTCAAAGGTCTCGGCAAGCTGGAGCTTAATGAAGCCAAGCTGGCCGCCGACCTCGATAACGCGTGGGAAGTGCTGGCAGAGCCGATCCAAACGGTTATGCGTAAAGCGGGTATTGAGAAGCCGTACGAAAAACTGAAAGAGCTGACGCGCGGCAAAGCGATTACCGCCGAAACAATCCATACCTTTGTTCGGGGATTGGACATTGATGCAGCAGATAAAAAGCGCCTGCTCGCCATGACTCCGGCAAGTTACATCGGTCTTGCAGTTGAGATTGCGGAAGAGCTTTAGAACCGCAGAACATCGAACAAGGAACTCTGAACTTCGAAGTTCATTCTTCCTTGTTCGATATTCGATATTTCGGCAGGCGGAAGCGGGAAACAAATGTCAGCGGAATTCAAATCATCAATACACGGACTGCTCCCGGACGAAATCGAATCGTTTTGCCTGTCGGTTGGGCAGCCCGTCTTTCGCGCAAAACAGATATGGGACTGGCTTTACGTCAAACGTGTTTCCTCGTCCGATGAAATGCAAAATTTGCCCGCGCCGTTTCGGGCGCAACTTGCAGAAAAGTTCAGCTTTCAATGTCTGGAAAAAATTGAAATCAGCGGAGCACCCGGCGAGACACAGAAATTGCTGTTCAAACTCGCTGACGGCGAATTAATTGAAACGGTTGTCATTCCCGCGCCACGTCGGCAGACGAATACCGTCTGTGTTTCCAGTCAGGTTGGATGCCGCTTCGGGTGCGCCTTCTGCGCCAGCGGACAAAAGGGCATTATTCGCAACCTGACCGCCGGTGAGATTGTCGGCGAAGTGATGGAAGTGACGAAGCTGCTCGGCGGACGTCCCGACAACGTCGTTTTCATGGGAATCGGCGAGCCGTTCGACAATTACGACGAAGTACTCAAAGCCGTTCGTATTTTGAATCATCCGGACGGGCTGTGTATTGGTGCGCGGCGCATCACCATCAGCACCTGCGGTGTGGTTTCCGGCATTCAGCGATTAGCCGATGAAGGCTTGCAGGTGGAGCTGTCGGTTTCACTGCATGCGCCGGAAAACGAGCTTCGCTCCAGATTGATGCCGGTTAACGAAACCTGGCCGCTGGACGAACTGATTTCAGCGTGCGCGGATTACACCGCCAAGACGAACCGCATCATCACCTTCGAGTACACACTGATCAAGGACCTGAACGATTCGGCGGAACAGGCGCGTCAGCTCGTGAAACTGCTCAGAAAATTCTCCTGCCGCGTGAATCTTATTCCACTGAGTCCGGTCGAAGAATTTGACGGCGAGCGCCCCGATTCCGAAACGATGAAAGAATTTTTTCAGACCTTGGAAAATGCAGGTATCAACACGACCCTGCGCGACTCCAAAGGTTCTGCGCTTAAAGCCGCCTGCGGCCAGCTCCGCGCCCGCCGCCTTGGGTGAGAAAGTTTACCACGGATTACACGGTGCGGCAGAGCCGCAACCAAAGAATTCTTACAAAATCATTTTTCCGCCTCGAAGGTCTTCATGATTTTGTCATCAATGATTTTGTAAAAATATCTCCTGCTTATAGGAACAGATATAGGAAAATGGAAACAGTCGCTACCGCCTTCGGTTTCCTTTGCTGCCTTCTGTAAAAAAATCCCGATTTTTTAAACGGTGGAAGAAACGGCTCGACGGTCCGTTTCTGCGCGGCAGGATGCCGCATCCACACTGGAGGCAGCAAAGCGTCAAAAATACAAATCTGGCGGAGGGACAAAAACCGGAATGGGCGGCCCAGATTTGTCCGATTTATTCGCCAAAGAATACAGGCGTGTAACATTGGTTGGTTCGGGCGGAGCGCCGGATCGTTGCAGGAAATAATTCTAATCCATTCACTGTCAGCGGCTAAAGCCTTGGCTGTGCGCTTCGTTTTTCTGTCGGGGCATAGAACGTGCTTTTTTCACGTCTTTACTTTGCGCCGGAAAAAGCACGTTTACAAACGGAGGAAAACAAAGATGTGGTTTAAAAAAAGATGGAGTCTGTTCTTACTTACGGTTTTGTCGGTCGGTCTGCTGGCCGCTACCGCGCAAGCGGCGGAAAGCGCGCCGAGCGAGCTGGCGCAGTCATCCAATACGCTTTTCATTCTGATCGGCGCGGTGATGATTCTGGCGATGCACGGCGGGTTCGCCTTTCTGGAAGTCGGCTCGGTGCGCCGGAAAAATCAGGTGAACGCGCTGAATAAGATCATCTGTGAGTGGGGCTTTTCCACGATTATTTATTTTCTGATCGGCTATCCGATCGCGCGCGGCGTTTCCTTCCTGGTGCCGGTCGAAACACTGACGGTTGACCACGGTTTCGCGTATGTAAAATTTTTCCTGCTGCTCGGTTTCGCGGCCTGCATTCCGGCGATTATCTCCGGCGGTGTGGCAGAGCGGTCGAAGTTCTGGACCAACGCGCTGGCGGGCGGCATGTTCGTCGGTTCGGTTTATCCGCTGATCGAAGGTTCGCTGTGGGGCCGTTTTTCCAACACGCTGGCGGGTGCGACCGGATGGCTGGCGACGACGTTCGGCGCGCCGTTCCATGACTACGCCGGTTCGGTGGTGGTGCATGCGGTCGGCGGCTGGCTGGCGCTTCCGGCGATTATACTGCTCGGCGCACGCCTGAAGCGCTACGAAACCAACTCGATCAAAGTCAGCAGTATTCCATTCCTTGCGATGGGAAGCTGGACGCTAATCGTCGGCTGGTTCGGCTTTAACGTGATGAGCGCGGGATCCGTCGAAGCCATTTCCGGGCTGGTGGCGATCAACTCGCTGATGGCCATGGTCGGCGGCACGATGGCGGCGATGTTTATTTCCAAGAACGACGCCGGTTTCGTACATAACGGCGCGCTGGCCGGGCTGGTAGCGGTTTGCGCCGGGTCAGACCTTTATCATCCGGTAAGTGCCTTGGTGGTCGGCGCGGTGGCTGGAGGCATTTTTGTTTTCCTGTTTGAAACCGAAACCGTCAAGTGGAAGATCGATGACGTACTCGGCGTTTGGCCGTTGCACGGAGCCTGCGGCGCATGGGGCGGGATTGCCGCCGGAATTTTCGGCCAGAAAGCGCTCGGCGGCGTCGGCGGCGTTTCGTTCTTCTCGCAACTGCTGGTGACGCTGGCGGTGATTTTGTTCTGTCTGGTTGCCAGCACCATCGTTTACGGTCTGATGAAAATTACCGTTGGCATCCGGCTGAATCCGCACGAAGAGCTGATTGGTTCCGACCTCGCGGTACACCGGATTGAAGCTCATCCTGAAGACGCGCTTTGAGACTGGAATGCTGGAATAATGGAATGTTGGATCGAAGGAGGATTTTGATATGAAAATGATTATTGCAATTATTCAGCCTGAAAAACTTGAAGACGTTAAAGCGGCGCTGTTCAACGCCGAGGTGCATAAAATGACCGTCAGCCGCGTGCGCGGCTGCGGACAGCAGATGGGTTTTACGGAGCACTACCGCGGACAGGTTCGCATGGTCAACCTGATTGAAAAGGTGCGGCTGGAAATCGCCGTGAACGACGATTTCGTCGATCTCACCGTCAAAACGATCATCAAAGCGGCCAAGAGCGGAAAAATCGGCGACGGCAAGATTTTCGTCATGCCGCTGGAACAGTGCATCCGCATCCGCACCGACGAAACCGGCTCGGTGGCCATTGGATAAAATCATTTGGAGTGCTCCGGCAAACGAAAGTGCGACGGAGCTTTTCTTTATCGAGGGAACAGAGCAAACTCGCGCTTCCTCCTTCGCCAAGGCTACGGCAGACGAGTCGCTTGCGTCCGCACTCCAAAGAGAATTCCAACATTCCGTTTGCCCGCGCGGGGCTCGCCGTGCTAGATGTTGGCCGCAGTTTTAAACCGAAAGGAATGTCAACATGGCGCGTGCGTATAATTTCAGTGCGGGGCCGGCGATTCTGCCGACCGAAGTTCTTCAAGAGGCTCAGCGGGATCTGCTGGATTACAAAGGGACCGGCATGTCCATTATGGAAATGAGTCACCGAGGTAAGGAATACACCGCCGTGCACGAAGAGGCGATTACCAATCTCAAAACCCTGTTGAAAGTTCCGGACAACTACAGCATCCTGTTCATGACCGGCGGCGCGACCAGCCAGTTTTCGTTTGTTCCGATGAACCTGCTCGGTGCCGGACAGACGGCTGACTACATCAACGCCGGTTCGTGGGGCACAGGCGCGGTGAAGGCCGCCAAGAAGCTCGGTAAGATCAACGTGATCGCCGACACCTCGAAAGAGATTCCGACCCGTATGCCGGAAAACAGCGAACTGAAGTTTACCGCTGACGCCGCTTACGTTCACATCACCTCCAACGAAACCATCGCCGGAACGCAGGTTAAGGAGTTTCCGAAAACCAAAGCGCCGCTGGTGGCCGATATGTCGTCCGACATTCTGTCGCGCCCAATCGACGTTTCGCAGTTCGGCCTCATCTATGCCGGCGCGCAGAAAAACCTCGCTCCGGCCGGCGTAACGCTGGTGATTATCCGTAACGATCTGGCCGAACGCGCGCCGGAAACGCTGCCGGAACTGTTTCAGTACCGCGCCTTCATCGAAGAAAACTCGCTGAAGAACACGCCGCCGACGTTCCCGATCTACATCATCATGCTGGTCACTCGCTGGCTGATGGCCAGAGGCGGACTCGAAGGTATGCAGAAGATCAACGACGCCAAAGCGGCCAAGCTTTACGCGGCGATTGACGCCTCCAGCTTCTACAAAGGAACTGCGGTGAAGGAACACCGTTCACCGATGAACGTCACGTTCCGCCTGCCGACCGAAGAGCTGGAAGAGGCCTTCATCAAAGCGGCGTCTAAGCTGGGCATGACCAGCCTCAAGGGACACCGCTCGGTCGGCGGCGTTCGAGCTTCGATTTACAATGCTTTCCCGATGGAAGGTATCGATGCGCTGGTTGCCTTCATGAAGGAATTCGAAGCCAAGAACAGCTAAGACCTGATCCCGGCTCGACCGAAAATCCGCCACTGCGTTCGCGCGGCGGCGGATTTTTTATTTGGCGGTCTTGACGGGAATGCGGATTTGCAACGCCGATACCAGATTGACAGCGGCCACGGCGGCACCGATCAGGAAGACGTATTGGTAGCCGAACTTTTGCCAGATGCATCCGCACAGAATGGCGGTCGAAATGGAGAAGATATGGTCGATGCTGGTCGAGGCCGACAGCGCGGGCATGATGTGATCAGGCTCCAGCGCGATTTTTTTCAGGTAGGTGGCGCGAGCCATGCCGACCGATATCAGGATCTGGTCGGCGATATAGCATCCGCCGGTGACAAGCAGGGCGACGGACGTTGAAAACAGTTTTCCGGCGAAACCGTAGAGCAGGCAGACGCCGATCAGCACCAGCGCTTCACCGGCCAGTACAAACCGCTCGCCCTTGGTGTCGATCAGTCGTCCGAACATCGGCTGAAGGATGATGCCGAGAATTCCGCCAATGGTCATCAGGATGGCGATGTTCTGCACGGGCTGAGCAAAAACTTTAACCAGCACCCATGGCGCGAAGGTGAGGAAGATTTGTTTGCGGGTGCCGTAGAGAATTGAGAGCCAGTAAAACATCCGATACCGCTTGTGGAGCGTCAGGTGCATCGACGGCGGATGCGGACGGCTGACTTTCATCCGGTAAAGCATGATCGCTCCGCAGAGAAACCCCGCCGAGGCGGTCAGGAATGAATATGAAAAATTGAGGTGCAGCCAGTGAAATCCGGCGAAGACGAAGAAGGCTCCGCCGATTGCGCAGAAGTTGCGGATGGCGTTAATTTGGCCGAGCCGTCGTCCGTCCTGTCCTTCGCGAGCCAGCTCCATGCCGATGCCGGACTGGAGCGGAATCATCAGGTGCTGGCCGGTGCTGTAAATAAAAAGGCAAGCTAGGGCGATAATCAGCGAATTCGAACTGAACGCGATCAGTGTCAGTCCGATGGAACACAGCGCCAGCGCGAACGCGGCCAGCCGCCGGTTGCACAGGAAGAAGAGCAGGGCGGAGAAAAACATCACCAGCAGGCCGGGTGTTTCGCGGGGAATTTCAATCAGCGTCCGGGTCAGACTGCTGACGGTGAATGTTTCATTCAGAAAATTATTAAAGACCGCCTCTAAGATGCTGCCGGAAAAACTGGCGATGGCGACGGCCGTCAGAAAGCGGCGGACATCGCCGCCGGTATTTGCGAAACGTTCTTTCAGGTATTTGATCATGACGAGCGAAAATTTAAAAATGACGTCTGGAGAATTCTCTTCCTGAACCGCTTTTCAGATACAGTTCAAAAGCTATGGCTTTCTCTTGGGAGTTGAAAGCAATCGCCGTTTCAATATTCCACGGACGAAATTTTGCGGTATGGGGGCATCCGCCTTGATTATGTGTTTGCAGACGAGCCTGAAGATCTGTTGTGCGGCCGACATAGTGGTGCTCACCCAGTTCGCTCTTCAAAATATAAACGTAATAAGCGCCATTCATAAGAGGGCCTGCCAAGCCGTAGACGATGAGCCGAAAATATCCGACAACATTTTCTACACAAGTCCGCCTTCGCCAAAGCTCCGGCGTGACAGCCTTCGCGATTCGCCTTGCTCATCGCGAAGGCTGGTGCACCTGCCGGGAGTCGAACACAGATCACCGGCTTCGGAGGCTAGTGCATAAATTAGAAAATACAGTGTTTTTTGACTTTATATTAGATAACTTTCCGTTTTCTTTCCAAATATGGCTTGTTTTGCTCAACTGATTGTCTTATACACTCAGGCGTTATCAGAAAGCAAGTGAGCGGGGTTTATATGAGTTTGGTTTTGCGGAAAGAATCAAGATGGTGGTACGGCCGCTACTCGGTTGACGGCAAGGAATTCGTCAAAAACCTACAGGTTGAAGTCAGGGGTACCCGTCCGGCAAAACTGAAAGACACTGGAAGCGTTCACTTTGAAAATTCACGGGGTGAGGCACAGTCCGCGCTTGATAAGCTGATTGATGAAGTCGAATCGGGGAAAAGCGAAGCGAAGCTGGCAGAAGCAGTTTATGAGGCCCGCGCCGGAAAGAAGCTGAAACGCTATCGGATTCAAGACCTTTCCCAAATCTGGCTCGACCATCCCCGCCGCCGCCCTCTGTCAGAGTTCCACCGGAAAATAACAGTTTCTAGACTGGATAGTTTCACTACCTATCTGCAAACCCATTATCCGAAACTGACGCGGATTGACCAGTTGAACCCGGTTCATGTTCAATCCTTCCTTGATGGTCTGGAGCAAGACGGCGGAGTGACCGCCGAAACAAGAAACAAGTACCTCATCCCGATCAAGGCGGTTTTGAAAAGGGCGGGAGTTCCCGCCGCCAAAGAGATTTTAGCCAAAGACGTGGAAACCGTTTTTCGCAAGCCGTATACCATCGAAGAGTTGAACGCTATCCTTGAAGCGGCCCCTTCCGACCCGCTGATTTATTCCTTGGTGGTAACGGCGGCATGTACGGCTATGCGCCGGAAAGATTGCTGTTTTCTGAGATGGGATTCTGTCGATTTTGAAGCTGGGTTTATCACCGTCAAAACCAGCAAAACGGGGCAGGTAGTCGATATTCCGATGTCCAATCTGCTACATGCTGAGATATTAAACCAGCGGGGCAACGGTTCGGACTATGTGTTCCCTGATGCGAAACTTTTGTACGAAGCCGATCCAACGGCGATTTCCCGCCGATTTCAAGCCGTCTTGCGTCGCGCCGGATTTGATGACGGACACGAGCCTCTGGCGGAGCGCAAAATTGATCTTTGCACAGATGAAGAGATTTATCGGGCGGCCTTAAAAAATTATACGGGTGAAAAACTTGTCCGCATTCAGGCGGTGCTAAAGGTCTATCTGGCGGGTAACTGTGTTGAGAAAAGCGCGAAGCTGGCTGGAGTCAGTCAAAGCACAGTCTCGCTATACCTGAACGAACTGGAAGGGCATCTAGGCAAAGCGTTCATTCGCGGCAAGTGCAGACCAGTTCACGGCGTTGCACTGCCGACACGCGGCAAAATCAGCGAAGAGCGGGCACAAGGAAAGAACCGGGCCTCTGTGCGAGACTTCCATTCATTCCGCACAACCTTTGTCACGCTGGCCCTGATGCGCGGCCTGCCGATCGACATCGTGCGGAAGATCACCGGACACCAAACAGTTGACGTGGTAACGAAGCACTATTTTCGTCCGGAACGGGAGCAACTCAAAGCCGCCATGCAGAAGGCTCTGCCCGGACTGCTGACCAGCGCGGCCAAACCATTCACCCCTGCCGAACGCGCCGCCGAGGTCTTGCGCTCCGCCGGTTCTAAGGATTGGAAAAACAAAATCAGCGACGCATTGAAAATTTTAGAGGGGGATCTGACATGACCGCTAAAGCCGAAGATATTGCCGCCGTATTCTCTGCCGCTTTGGAACATTTGAAAGACGGTGCTTTCGGGGTGTCAATTCGCAACCTGCCGGACGGTGTTTTGATCGAGAGGGTTGATCCGTTGCTGAATGTCAGTGAGGTCGCAGAGATAATCCGGTTCACCCCCGCCACTGTTCGCGAGATGGCCCGCAAGGGGCTTTTGCACCCGATCAAGAGCAAAGGATTTGGTGGAAGCCTGCGCTTCCGTAAAAGTCGCCTGGTGGCGGATATGAAGCGTATGGAAGATTTATAGAATTTTCCGGCGGGTGCCGGAATAGAAGCGACCGCGCCGGGCGATGAGGCCCGGCACGGTCTAGACCACAACCAACGAAAGGCGAAGGTTATGACCCAGAGAAAGCATAGCAAGAAAACGGCGGAGCAGAAAATCCAAATCACCCTGACGGCAGAGAACACGGAGAATCTACGCTTCGCGGCGAAGATGTCCGGGATTGAGCCGGAACGAATCGTGAACGAATGGCTTCTGCTGGATCTGCTGCGGGAAGTCCGCAACCCCGGCAGTGGCGCATTGCGCGACTTAATCGGCATGACTGTTTATTACGATCCGGCGGAAGCCGAAGAGGTGAAACAGCGCGTTGCCGATTGGGAACGGGCGGCAGATCGTGACTTGGGGCCGGTGGAAGTTGCCGCCGCATAGCACAACCGGAGCGACCGGCGGCAGGGTTTTCCCGCCGTCGGGACGTTTCCAAGGTTTGGAAAAAGGGGTTCGATTATGGCGACTTATGCGATGGGAAAAAGCGCGGCTGAAATAAACGAGAGTCATAAAAACCGGCTCAGTGAAAAAACGCAAACAGCTATCTGCGAAACTTTGAAGAGCGCGGGCATAGACGGCGGGCAGGCCGCGTTATTCGCCGCGGCGATTGATGTGGCAGAGGTCGCTCGCTGTGGAAAATTTCCGATCCTATCGAATCCAGAAAAAGACCGCCGCCGCAAACAATACATGCAGCTTAAAAACGCACTCGATCGAATGGATGAATCTGCGGTGAAATGTTTGGAAGAGTTTCTTGCTTCGGCCATGTGGTCTAAAATGGACGATGATAAACGCATTCCCGAGCTACCTCGAATCACGCTAAAAAGTGCCCCGTATTTGACCGGCGAACTTAAACGCTCCGTCGCCATAGCTGTTGATGAAACCACGGCGAAAAAAGGAATACAAACACTGTCTGCACAGCCAGAAGTCTTGCGCCGCCGCTTAGCGCTACGGTGCATAATGGATGTTTGGAAATGGTACATTAAGCACCCGGTAACGGCATCCGGTGAAGTAAAAAGTCCGTTTGAGCATGTGGCTCATGTGATTTTAGACAAGGCTAAACTCAACCCGCCGGACGATCTTAAGCGGGATGTGAACGCGGCTAAAAAAATGCCAGAAAATAGGCCAATTTCATTCTCATTTTTTTTGGACGCCAATTTGCCGTAATCCGGCGAAACTGTGTCCGCATCAAAAATTTGGAAAACCGCCGCGTCAGTCATAGTCTGTTGCCACGAGATAGGAGCAGATTATGAACTCAATACAGCAATTAGAAGCAGAGGTTAAACAGGTGCCGGGCGCAATTCTTGCGGCAGGCGTTAGTCTATTCGCCCCATTTTGCCCCGGCCTCACTCCGGAACGGTTGCGTTCCGCGATCACCTTTCAGCCAGAAGGCGGCAAGATCGAATCATTAATCACCCGCCGGAATACGGCGCAGGCTCTTGGTGTTTCTACCGTTAGCGTGGATAGGATGCTGCGGGACGGGCAGCTTCCGCGTCGCCGCATTCGTGGAAGAGTTCTCATACCTTCGAGCGCGATCGAGGCCATTATTTCCGGCGGAGGCTCTAAATGAAGCGACTTTTTAAAAGCCTCTTTCGCGTTGCGCTGGCGTATGCGGCCGTTTTTGTTGCCGCCTGCCGGTGTATTTTCCCGGTTCTGCGCGTTCTGCGCGTCGCTCTAAAACTTAAAAAATCGGGAGTTATCCAATGATCGGAAACAACGATATAAATCTAAAAATCGGCGCGACGGACGCCACCGGCACCGCCTTCAAATCTGCCGAACAAAAAATGAAATCCTTTGTAGGCATGGCAAAGGGTGCCATGGGTACGCTTGGTATCGGACTGGGGGTCGGTGCATCTGTTTCTATATTGAAAAACCTAGCAGGCGGAGCGCTGGCCTATGCGGACAGCATTTCGGACGCATCATCCGCCACGCAGACGTCGACCGACTCATTACAGGTTTTCCGCTATATGGCCGAACGCTCTGGAGCCAAGGCCGAGCAGATGGACAAGGCGCTGATAAACATGAACGATTCTGCCGTGCAAGCCGCCGATGGTTTGGGCGCACAGGCTGACTCACTGAGGACTCTGGGAATTAATTATAAAGCATTTTTTGCGATGAACAGCGAACAGCGTTTCGGTGCAATCGCCGCAGCGGTAAAAAATGCCGCCAATCAAAACGTGGCGCTCTCCGCGGCGTCTGACCTTATGGGAGCAAAAAACGCTCCGAAACTCCTAGCGGCCATGCTCGAATATGGAGCAATCGGAATGGCTGCCGCCCTAGAATTAACCAAAAAAAACGGAGTATATCTCGATAAAGAAATGACCGCACAGCTTGATAGTGCGGATCGGAAAATAACGGACTTTAACAACCGCATGAAGTTAAAAATGGGCGCTCCTCTTGCCGTTTTTGGATCGGATATTTTGGGCGTTCCAGATATGTTCCGAAATGCCCCAAAGGGGTTTGGTGGTGAGTTGGTTAGTCAGTTTATAAACCCCGGAAAAGTTGGAGATGCTGCGTGGAAATACTGGGTTCGGGGAGATCGGTTCACTCCGACACCGGTCACTCCGACACCGGTCACTCCGGCAGCGCCATCGCCGGCCGGAAGCGGCTTTATTCTCGAGCCCTCTACCGGGAAAAGCACCACGTTCGGCCCGAACGGTGAAGCCATGCTCGAGGCAGAAATCAAACGGCTGGGTGACTTAAATGTTTTTCTGGCCGAAACGCTGAAAAACACCAACGACAAAACCGAACGGTTGTCCAACCAGATAAAGACAGGCCGCAATTAATGAACAAACCCCGCGAAATCCACCCCGATGAGACTGCGCTTTCCGCCCTGCTGTCGGAATTTGATCGTTACGTCTGTGAAGCGGGAAAGGTGAAGCAAAACCCGAATAACCCCTACGATGTTCCGCCGTTTCGTAATACCAGCATCAAACTGCTCGATATTCGGACGGCAGAAAAACGGCATGCCGACGCCGTTGCTGCGATATTGAATAAACGGCGGATGGATAAATACGGGGCTGAAAGTTGCCTAACGAGAGAGGATCAGCCGTATTATGAATGATTTACCGAAAGAAAATCCGGATGATGTAAGCGGCCCCGGCGGGCTCGACACCGCCGCCGAATCTCTGCTTTACGATCAGGGCGGGCGGCTGTACTGGTGGCAGAATGAGGCTGGCGAATGGGTAGGCCGTAACGAACAGCACTGCATAAGGATGCTGAAGCGCATCGGCCTGTACGGTGCTGCGACGAAAGAAGAGAAGCTTTCAGCGATTGAAATCCGCCTATCCGATGTTTCAGAAAATCGCTTCGTGACTTATGCGGGGCCGCTGGCTGGCTGGGCAAAGGGATTTTATAATCAGGACGGCAACCGATTTCTGGTAACGAAATCACCCGCCCCGGTCATTCCTGAAAAGGGAGAATTCCCGACGCTGGATCGGCTGTTTGATGTTCTGTTCACCGGATCAGAAGACCACGAAGGCCCTGCTCCAACCGACCAGCGGCAATTCTTTTTCGCCTGGTGGCGGTATGCCTTCCAGTGCCTGCGCGAGTGCTACCCAGAGCGCGGTCTTTGCATGGTGCTGGCTGGGGATGCTGGCTGCGGAAAGACGCTGGCAAAGGAAATGGTTCGGATGTCTTTCGGGGGCCGTGAGATCATGCCCTATGCCTACATGATCGGGCGCGACAATTTCAATGCCGAGATGCTTTCGCATGAGCTTTGGACGGTTGACGATGAGCAGGCCGACACCTCCATGCTGGCTCGAATCAAATTCGGTGCAGAGATCAAAAAGGCAACGGCAAACTCTGCCATGCGCTTTCGCGGGATGATGCGAGAGGCTATCACTCTCACAACGTTCCGGAGGCTCTTTGTGTGCGTCAACCGGGAGCCCGACCGGCTTATGGTACTGCCGCCGCTCGACGACGATATTTCGGGCAAGATGTGCATCCTGCGGTGCTACAACAGCGAAATGATGCAGGCGGCAACCTCGCACGATACCACGGAAAGAAAAGCGTTCTGGGATACCCTACAGAAAGAACTTCCGCACTTCCTTTACTGGCTGATGAATGACTGGGAAATGCCGAAAGAGCTGCACGGACGATTCGGAAGCAAACAGTATCACCATCCCGACATCGTCGCAGAGCTGTTTACCCTATCATCCGAGCAGGTGCTTTTGGAACAAATCAACCGAGGTCTTGCCGACCACTTCAAACTGAGTGCTGAATGGATCGGCTCGGCCCCTGCTTTGCGAAATATCCTAGCCGAAGACAACAGCCCCCTCTCTCGTTCCGAGATAAAAAATTTACCTGCACCCAACTGGCTGGGAAAGAAGCTGAGGAAGCTTTCAGAGATTCAGCCCGACCGGTTCATCGGGAAGCGTCGGGCTGCTGGAACCCAGTGGACAATCTTTCCACCAGCCCCAGAATCGGGTGACGAATGATCACCCTGCCTTTTTTTGCTCCGGATCGTGTAGGCAGTTGCAGAAGGCTTTTTTATACCTACACGTTTTCGCCCAATGTTTTCGGGCATAATGTAGGCAGTGAGGGCATTGCAGTAAATAGTGATATATACGCGCACACACACACGCACAGGAAAGGCTTTGGCAAATCTGCTATCACTGCTGTCATTCTCGAACGATGCGCCCGAATCCATTGGGCGGAAACGTGTAGGCATGGTGCCGATCTGCTCAAATCATACTGCAATGCCTACACTCGACCGGCTGCGCTCCGATCCGGACGGATCCCCGGCCCCGGCGAATTCTCCAAGGTACTGTGGGAACATTTTATTGAGGGTAATTCGCGACCTCGTTCCTTATGCGCGTGTCTAGCGGCTGGACTGACTAAACAACAAAGCCGCCGAAATTGTCTAGAAAGACGTCAAGTAAACAGCCCGAAGCGCCGAAAATGTCTAGAAAGACGTCAAGTAAACAGCCCGAAGCGCCGAAAATGACCTGAGTGCGAGCATATTGAAATTTACTCAGGTTTGATAGAGGGGGGCCTGCTGGAAAGCTGTAAAAGGGCTCGAAATCTGCACCGGCGATGTTAAACCGGATCACTCCGAACCCATTCCAACCAGCCGCAAACAAGTCGCGTATTAAAACAACGTCGCATAATAGTAGTTATGTCTGGTTGTAAAACGTTGATTTGTAGGCACTTAATTTTTTGCCCATAAAAACAAAGTTAAAATAGAGCGGCTTTTAATGGATTGACAAGGGGGGTTTTACGAAGTAAAACCGGCACCATGAAGTTTGGGGAAAATATAGCACTCACCATCGAGCAGGCCGCAGAAGAGGCCGGGCTTTCAACCGTCGCCATTTATGGCTTCATTAAGGCCGGAAAACTGACCGCCATACACCAAGACGGGCGGACGCTTCTATCCAAAGCCGAACTGGGGAGCCTTCTCTCTGCCGTCTGCCCTCAATGCGGTGAAGGTTTTCGCAAAGGCAACCAGCGGCAACGATTCTGCTCGCAATCCTGCCGCCAAAAGGCGAACCGTTCCGGACGGTCTTAGTCCATCATTGCCAGTGCAAGCGCCTTCTTGCTGGCCGTGAGGGCGCGTTTTGCCGCGTCTGCTGCGGCTTCGGCTTTTCGGACATCATCCATAGCCCGATCTATGTCCGAACCGGGCAACCATGCTTGAACTGAGGGAATGTCGCTTTCGTTACCAGAAACAATCCCGTCGCTCTGGCCGGACAGAATTCCGAACCGATGCTTACAGTACATCCCATTTTGACCTGCGGGACAGGTGCAATAGGCGGATACGTTGCCGCCGCCTTTGTTTGTGAAGGTCACTCGGTACGGCTCCGGAGCCGATCCTTGAACCATGAAAACGATCTGACTGCGTGATTCTGCGTTCATGCCGGGACAATAGCGGGTTTAATTTTTCCGTCCATCGCTATTTTTTCGCCAGAGCGATGACGAATAGGCCGCAGCGCGCCTGAAAAATGATGATCGTCGGGCCTATTCGGTGGACTCGCTGAAAAACTTTCCGGTTTCTTTCCGGTTGTGCTCCGTTTTAATCACGAAGCATCACGCGCTATCAAAGCGGGCGGAAAAGGTGGTGGTATCAGCAAACCCCAATAAATAAAGGCTAAACCCGAATGAATAACCCCTGAAAAGATGGTGCACCTGCCGGGAGTCGAACCCAGATCACCGGATTCGGAG
>CAZSSI010000002.1:0-33447 GCA_964609345.1 uncultured Verrucomicrobiota bacterium
GGGTTTTGGAGATAACGATAAAGAACCCCTTATTTTGAAGGGGTAAGGGGGCTTTTGTCGGCCTATGGTATTTCAGTGACGATATTCCTAATGGCTGTGGCGGTCTATTCTTACTCTAAACAAAGGTTTTAGAAAAAAAGGTATCTATTCTATCCTTATCTTCTCAGATTGATCGATGGGGTTTAGTATGGAAAATCAGAGTAGTTTTTGGCTGAAAACAGCGGGCGTAAAATTGCTGAAAATATTTACCCCAAAATAGTTGACAGTCCTAACTTTTCCGCTAAAGTCGCTCCCCTTTGTGTGAAAGACCAAAAGTGATTTGGTGTTTGCGCAGAGTAATTTAGGACTAAACGGGTAATAAGAAAAAGTCTGTTTCTTGGAGCAAAAAACAGGGAGCGGGCGTTTCTATACTTTTTTATTTTTGGATGAGATGGCGCGAGCACGGGGGAGAAACCGCCCACGTAGCTCAGTTGGTAGAGCACATCCTTGGTAAGGATGAGGTCAGCGGTTCGACTCCGCTCGTGGGCTCCATAAGAGAAGAGATTTGTTAAACTGGATTAAGAGTTAAGTAAGGAGAAGTCATGGCTAAGGATAAATTCGAACGGACAAAACCGCACGTGAACGTGGGTACGATCGGCCACGTTGACCATGGTAAAACAACGCTGACAGCTGCGATTACCTGCGTACAGGGTGCAAAAGGATTGGCTGCCTATATCGCATACGACCAGGTTGCGAAAGCATCTGAGTCTCAGGGCCGCCGTGACCCGACCAAAATTCTGACGATTGCTACTTCGCACGTCGAATATTCAACCGCTAACCGCCACTATGCGCACGTTGACTGCCCCGGCCATGCCGACTATGTCAAAAACATGATCACTGGCGCTGCTCAGATGGACGGTGCGATTCTCGTGGTCAGTGCCTGTGACGGACCGATGCCTCAGACCCGCGAGCACATTCTTCTCGCCCGTCAGGTCGGCGTCCCGGCCATCGTGGTGTTCATGAATAAATGCGACTTGGTTGATGACACCGAGCTGCTCGACCTCGTCGAAATGGAAATCCGCGAACTTCTCTGCAAGTACGAATTCCCAGGTGACGACACCCCGATCATTCGCGGTTCAGCGACGGGCGCGATCAAGGATCCTTCCGGACCGGGCGCTGCCTGCATTCAGGAGCTGATGGACGCTCTCGACAACTACATCAAGGAACCGGTGCGTGTTACCGACCAGGCTTTCCTGCTGCCGATCGAAGACGTGTTCTCGATTGAAGGACGCGGCACTGTGGTGACTGGCCGTGTCGAACGCGGTATTGTTCACACTGGTGATGACGTTGAAATTGTTGGTTTGAAACCGACCGTCAAGACGACCTGTACCGGCGTTGAAATGTTCCGTAAGATTTTGGATCAGGGGCAGGCTGGCGACAACGTAGGTTGTCTGCTTCGCAGCACCAAGAAAGAAGATGTCGAGCGCGGTCAGGTTTTGGCCAAGCCGGGTTCAATTCTCCCGCACACTGACTTCAAAGCTGAAGTATACGTTCTGAGCAAAGATGAAGGCGGACGTCATACTCCGTTCTTCAAAGGCTACCGTCCGCAGTTCTATTTCCGTACAACGGACGTGACCGGCGACATCACCCTGCCGGAAGGCGTGGAAATGGTCATGCCTGGCGACAATGTGACAATGAACGTTGCGCTGATCACCCCGATCGCCATGGAGCAGCATATGCGCTTCGCGATTCGTGAAGGCGGACGTACCGTTGGCGCGGGCCGTGTAACTGAAGTTATTAAGTAAGCGGTGACAGAAACCGAAAACAGTGCATCTGTAAAAAGATGCGCTGTTTTGTGAGCGATCTGCCGGGAGAAGGGCTAAATCATGCGCGATATTATTACACTGGCTTGCACGGAATGTAAGCGGCGGAACTACACGACGACAAAGAACAAAAAACTTTCGACCGGTCGTCTTGAAGTAAAAAAATTCTGCCCGCATGACCGGAGTCACACGGTGCACAAGGAAACCAAGTAAGAAAAATTTCGGTGTAGGCCAGTAGCTCAATTGGCAGAGCGGCGGTCTCCAAAACCGCAGGTTGGGGGTTCAATTCCCTCCTGGCCTGCCAGTTCTTCGGGAAAACGAGATGAAAAAAATAGTCGAACTGTTCAACGCACTGAGGACGTTTCTTGGCGAGGTGAAAATCGAGCTGAAGAAATGTACTTGGCCGACGCGCCAGGAGCTTCTCGGGTCGACAATGGTTGTGGTGATCTCGGTGTTGATTCTCGGAGTTTTTGTCGGGTTGAGTGATACGGTTCTGATGGGACTGCTGCGGACGGTTCTTCGGTAATCGGAGAGAAAGAAAACAATGGAAAAACAGTGGTTTGTTTTACATACGCTCTCCGGGCACGAATATAAGGTGCAGAACAGCATCAATAGCCGGGTGAAGCAGGAAGAACTGGGGGAATTTATCGGCGAAGTTCTGATTCCAACCGAAAAAGTTTCGGAAGTGAAGCAGGGTAAAAAGACGACCGTCTCGCGCAAGTTTTTCCCGGGCTATGTGCTGGCCAATCTGGCGCTGTACGGTGAAAAAAAGAATTTGGTAGAAGAAACTTGGTATTTTATCCAGAACACGCCCGGCGTGATCGGTTTTGTCGGAGGAGAATCTCCGGTGCCGTTGCGTGCTGACGAAGTGGATCGGATTATCAATCAGGTGGAAGAAAAGAAGGAAACAGTTACGCCGAAGATCAATTTTGAGCCGGGAGAGACCGTCAAAATTACAGACGGGCCGTTCCTTAACTTTAACGGAGTGATTGAAGAAGTTGATCCGGGTCGCGGCAAGCTGAAAGTATCAGTTTCGATTTTCGGCCGGTCAGCTCCGGTAGAACTTGAATACTGGCAGGCGGACAAAGCGTAATTTGAGCGGAGTTTTGTTATGGCAAAAAAAGAAAAGGGAATGATCAAACTGCAGATTCCGGCCGGAGCGGCCAATCCGGCGCCGCCGGTGGGACCTGCACTGGGTCAGCACGGCGTGAACATCATGGAATTTTGCAAGGCCTTCAATGCGGCCACGCAAAAAGAAGCGGGCATGATCATCCCGGTGGTGATTACCGTTTATCAGGATCGTTCGTTCAGTTTTATCACCAAGAGTCCGCCGGCCTCTGCGCTGCTCAAAAAGGCAGCAGCTGTTGCTAAAGGATCAGGAGTTCCGAACCGCGATAAAGTGGGAAAAGTGACTCGCGCGCAGGTGGCGGAGATTGCCAAAATTAAAGAGGCTGATTTAAACGCAAGCAATATTGACGCGGCCTGCCGCATCATCGCTGGCACAGCCCGCAGTATGGGAATTGAGGTTGAATAACCATGGCTAAACACGGAAAAACATATACCGCAGTAAAGAAAAAAGTTTCGGTCGAAAAATTGTATCCCCTCGAAGAGGCGATCCAGTTCATCAAAAACAATCCGACCGCAAAATTTGATGAAACCGTTGAAGTGGCTCTGCGCATGGGTGTCGATCCGACCAAGTCGGATCAGGCCATCCGTTCGACTGTGGCTCTTCCGCATGGAACAGGTAAAGACGTTCGCGTCATTGTGTTCGCCACCGGTTCGGCTGCTGAAGCGGCCCGTGCCGCCGGAGCTGTCGAAGCTGGCTTCGAAGATCTTCTGGCTAAAGTGACTGGCGGATGGATGGATTTCGATATTGTAATCGCCACGCCGGATGCGATGAAAGAAGTCCGCAAACTCGGTAAAGTGCTCGGCCCGCGCGGTCTGATGCCTAATCCGAAAACTGGAACCGTAACGGATGATACCGCGACTGCCGTTAAGCAGTTCAAGGCGGGTCGCGTTGAGTTCCGCATGGATAAGAACGGAAATGTTATGGTGCCGTTTGGCCGGCGTTCGTTTGCCGTTGAGGCGCTTGCCGAAAACTTCCATGCCGTCTACGAAGCGATTCTGGCTGCCAAGCCGGCTTCGACGAAGGGGATTTATATCAAGCGGTGCACGATTTCCAGCACGATGGGGCCGGGTCTGCACATTGACACCAAAGAGTCCGCAGCAGTTTAATCGTAAGACAAGGCAATAGAGTCATGAGCAAAGAAGACAAAAAGATCAGACCAGAGAAGCAGGCCATGTATAACGAGGTTCAGGAGAACGTCTCCGGGGCGCTTTACATGTTGCTGGCCGATTACAAGGGCATGACCATGCCCGAGACCGATGCGTTTAAGAAACTCCTGCGCGGCGCCAATGCCCAAGTTAAGGTTGTAAAGAACAGCATGCTTGGACGCATCAGTACCGAGATGGGTTGCGGATTCGGTTCTTCGGCGTTGAGCGGGCCGACTGCCGTGATCTTCGGTTCAGGCGATGTGGTCGAAGTGGCTAAGATTCTGAAAAAATTTGCCGGTGACAAAAATAAACCGGTGATCAAAGGCGGCGTGCTGGAAGGATCGGTTCTCACTTCGAAAGATGTGGGCGCACTGGCCTCGTTGCCCGGCAAAAAAGAGCTTCAGGCCAAACTGGTCGGCACGCTGGCGGCTCCGATGACGCAGGTTGTTGGTGTGATGAATCAGAAGGTTTGCAGCCTGCTGTATGTACTGAACGCTGTCGCTGAGAAAAAAGAAAAAGCGGCGTAAGAAATTTTTTAATTGGTTGGTTGAATTCAATTCGTAGGGAGGAAGATAAAATGTCTGAAGAAACTGTAGAAGTAAAAGAAGGTGTTCAGCTCGAAGGCAAAATGGCCGAGTTCGTGAACTGGATTGAAGGGATTTCCGTACTTGAGCTCTCGAAGCTCGTGAAAGCTCTGGAAGTCCGTCTGGGCGTTTCCGCAGCAGCTCCGGTCGCAGTTGCGGCAGCGGGCGGTGCGGCAGCAGCCGAAGCGGTTGCTGAGAAGACTGAGTTCACGGTTATTCTGACTCAGGCTGGCGCACAAAAAATCCAGGTGATTAAAGAGCTCCGCGGCGTAACTGCTCTGGGCCTCAAAGAAGCCAAGGATTTGGTGGACGGCGCTCCGAAGACGGTCAAAGAGGGCGTCTCCAAGGACGAAGCTCAGTCCATCAAGGCGAAGCTTGAAGCCGCTGGCGCCACCGTCGAAATCAAGTAACAAAAACGACGCGCATTTTGGCCCGGCGGTTTTCCCGCCGGTGCTTTTGCGCGTCAGGTCGTGTGTTTGTATTTTGTGAGCCAGCCTGCTTTCTTAAAAAGAAAGAGGCGGGATGAAGCGTTCAATTAGAGCCTGAAGGTGATGGAATGGCCGATAGAAAAAACTTTGGGAAACTGACAGACGTAATTGAAGCACCGGATCTTATTGAGCTTCAAACTAATTCCTATGCGGAGTTTCTCCAGCAGGGAGTCGCCCCTTCACGCCGTAAAAAAACCGGCTTGCAGGCGGTTTTGAGCGAAGCGTTTCCGGTTGAAAGTTATGACGGTCAAATTGCACTTGATTTCGCCAGTTACGAAATCAAAGAACCGAACCTGTCGTATGTGGAAGCCATTAAAGAAGGTGAAACCTACGCAGCTCCGCTTTATGTAACGTTTCGTCTGCGCGAAAATGAAGATGTTCGCGAAGACACCCTGTTCATGGGTGAAATCCCGTTGATGACGGAACGCGGCAGCTTTGTGATTAATGGAGCTGAACGCGTTATTGTCAGCCAGTTGCACCGCTCGCCGGGCATCTGTTTTGAGCAGACTACCCATGCAAACGGTTCTCTTCTCTATTCTTTCCGCATTATTCCTGACCATGGTTCCTGGGTAGAAACCCAGTTCGACACTTCCGACCTGCTCTATGTCTATCTTGACCGCAAACGCCGTCGCAGAAAATTCCTTGCATCCACGTTCCTGCGCGCTCTCGGATACGGCACAGACGAAGAAATTATCAATCTCTATTACACGATCGAAAGTTTCCAGCTGAGCAAACGAATCGGCGACGAAGCGGAACTTTCTAATCTGGTGCTCAAAGACGACGCGGTGGATAGCGACTCGCAGTCCGTTATCGGTCGCCGTTACGACGCGCTCACGCTGGACATGATTCAGCGTATGAAGCTCGCCGGTTACAAAAACGTCGAAGTGGTCAATGTGTCTTGGGATGAAGGTCTTTTCATGAAGACCATTCAGAAAGACACCACGCGCTCCGTTGACGAAGCACTCAAAGATCTTTACCAAAAGTTGCGTCCCGGCGACCCGCCGACCACCGCTTCCGCCCGCCAGATGCTCAAGCGTCTTTTCTTCGATGAAACCCGCTTTAGCCTGAGCCGTGTCGGTCGCTACAAGATCCAGCAGAAACTCAGAACCAAAGCGACTTCACTGACGCTGGATAAAGAAGATGTTGTGGAAGCTGTCCGCTATCTCATCAATATCCGCATGGGCAACGGCACTCTTGATGACATCGATCATTTGGGAAGCCGCCGCATCCGCACGGTTGGCGAACTGCTCGAAGGACAGTGTCGCGTCGGTCTGGCCCGCATTCAGCGGCTGGTCAAAGAACGCATGACAATCTTTGACACGACGGTTGACCGCCTTAGTTCGCAAAAGCTGATCAATCCTAAAGCACTTTCCGCTGTGATTAAGGACTTTTTCGGACGTTCGCAACTCAGCCAGTTCATGGACCAGACTAATCCTCTGTCTGAACTGACGCACAAACGCCGCCTTTCGGCGCTTGGCCCAGGCGGGTTGAACCGCGACCGTGCTGGCTTCGAAGTGCGCGACGTGCACAGCTCGCATTACGGACGCATCTGCCCAATTGAAACACCGGAAGGTCCGAATATCGGTTTGATTTCCTCGTTGAGCACCTTTGCGCGCATCAACGAATACGGGTTCATTATTTCCCCGTATCGCAAGGTTGAAAAGGGTCGTGTGAGCGACAAGGTCGAATCTCTGACTGCGGACGAAGAAGAAAATTTTGTTATCGCTCAGGCGAATGCACCTCTCAATCCGAACGGCACATTCCAGAACGATCGCGTAATGGTTCGTGTTCGCGGCGATTTTAAAGAAATGGCCCCTGAAGAAGTTCAGTACATGGATGTTTCACCCAAGCAGGTGGTGAGTATTGCCGCAGGGCTGATCCCGTTCCTTGAGCACGACGATGCCAACCGCGCCTTGATGGGTTCAAACATGCAACGCCAAGCTGTTCCGCTGATGGTGTCGGAGCGTCCTTATGTCGCTACTGGAATCGAAGGGCGTATTGCCCGCGACTCCCGCGTACTGATCATCGCCGAAGAGGCCGGTAAAATCGCATACGTTTCGGCTGATAAAATCATCGTTTCTAAAGACGGTGAAGTGCCGGTCAAAAAGAAAACGCCCAAAGAAGACTATCAGGAATACGAACTGCGCAAGTTCATGCGTTCTAACGCAGGTACCTGCCTTAATCAGCGTCCGATCGTTAAGTGCGGCGAAAAAGTCAAAAAGGGCCAAGTTCTGGCTGACGGGCCTGCCACCGATCAAGGCGAACTTTCGCTCGGTCGCAACGTGACGGTCGCCTTTATGCCGTGGTGCGGATATAACTTTGAAGACGCCATTTTGATCAGTCAGAAAATCGTCAAAGAAGATGTCTATACATCCATCCACATCGAAGAATTCGAGTGCGGCGCTCGCGATACCAAATTGGGTCCGGAAGAGATCACTCGCGACATCCCGAATGTCGGTGAAGAGGCTCTCAAGAATCTGACGCACGAAGGAATTATTCAGATTGGTGCGGAAGTGAAGCCAGGCGATATTCTCGTCGGGAAAATCACTCCGAAGGTCGAAACCGAGCTGGCTCCCGAAGAACGCTTGCTGCGTGCCATTTTCGGCGAAAAAGCGGCGGATGTTCGCGACACTTCACTGCGCGCGCCCAGCGGTACATACGGCATCGTGATGGATGTCAAAGTTTCTTCCAAGAACAAGAACGCCAAGGAAGAACCGAAAGCCAAGCCAGCTGCCGACATGCGTAAACGCCAGAAGGACATCGAAGAGCACTATAAGAGTTCGGTGCATGAACTGACTGAAGATCTGACGGAAGCTCTCAGCAACATTCTGCTGGGTGAAAAAATTCCGCTGGATGTGATGAATGTTCAGTCCGGCGATGTAATCATTCCGGCTAACCGCAAGATTACCAAAACTCTCCTGCGCAAGCTGGCGGCCAGTTTTGAACATATCGAAATTGACCCGAGCCCAATCCGCATCAAGATCATGAGCATCATCGACAACTTCCGGAACAAGTTTACGGAAGCTGAAGCTGATAAGCAGCGCTCACTGGATCGCGCCGGAAGCGGCGAAGAATTTGATGAAGGCATTGTCAAGCAGGTCAAGGTTTATGTTGCCTGCAAGAAGAAATTGTCGGTCGGTGACAAGATGGCTGGCCGTCACGGTAACAAGGGCGTTATCTCGCGCATTCTGCCGGAAGAAGATATGCCCTTCCTGCCGGATGGAACACCGGTCGAAATTGTATTGAATCCGCTCGGTGTACCTTCACGTATGAACGTCGGTCAGGTTCTTGAAACTCATCTAGGATGGGCCTGTAAGCACCTTGGCATCCACGCCGCCACGCCGATTTTCGACGGTATTTCTGAAAAGGAAATCCGCGAGATGCTCGAAGAAGCCGGATTGCCAAAAGACGGCAAGACGATGCTTTACGACGGTCGTACCGGTGAAGCGTTCGAGCAACGCGTTGTGGTCGGAACCATTTACATGCTTAAACTGCATCACTTGGTAACGGAAAAAATCCACGCCCGTGCCGTCGGTCCGTATTCACTTGTTACTCAGCAACCGCTGGGTGGTAAGGCGCAGTACGGGGGACAGCGTTTTGGGGAAATGGAAGTGTGGGCTCTGGAAGCCTATGGCGCGGCCCACGCGTTGCAGGAAGTATTGACGGTGAAGAGCGATGACCTCGCCGGCCGTACTCGTATTTATGAGTCCATTGTGAAAGGTGAGAACGTACTCGATGCCGGACGTCCGGAATCGTTCAACGTGCTCATCAAGGAACTGCAGGGGCTCGGCTTGAATTTTGAAGTTAAAAAGCCGAACACGGACAATGTTTCGTTCACAGGACGTATTTAATCTTTGACAGGAGAAAAACGGTGGATACACGCAACGCAGCAGATATACTCGGCGTAGAAACAGAGGCGATCGTCGACGTAGCCAGCATCAAGCTGGCTTCGCCCGAGGACATTCGTTCCTGGAGTTTCGGGGAAGTCAAAAACCCGGAAACTATCAACTACCGGACATTCAAGCCTGAAAAGGGCGGTCTTTTCTGTGAACGCATTTTTGGTCCTTCCAAGGACTGGGAATGTAGTTGCGGAAAATACAAACGCATCAAGCACAAAGGGGTCATCTGCGACCGTTGTGGCGTTGAAGTGACGTTGTCGCGCGTCCGTCGTGAACGCATGGCTCACATTGAGCTGGCCGTTCCGGTGTCGCACATCTGGTTCTTTAAGGCCACGCCAAGCCGCATGGGGCTATTGCTCGATATGACTCTGCGCAGTCTCGAACACATCATTTACTACGACGACTATGTTGTTATTGAACCGGGCGACACACCGCTGAAAGAAAAGCAGCTGTTGACCGAGCTCGAATACCGCGAAGCGCTGGATAATTACGGCGAAGGCAGTTTCGATGCCCGTATCGGTGCCGAAGGTATTCGCGAACTGCTCAAGAAAATCAACCTTGCTGAAAAGTTAGGTGAGCTTGAAGACTCACTGGCCAGCACCCGCAGCAAGCAGACCCGCAAAAAACTGGTCAGCCAGATGAAGGTCATCGAAGGGCTGATCAAGAGCAATTCCCGTCCTGAGTGGATGATTTTTGAAGTACTTCCGGTTATTCCACCGGATCTGCGTCCGCTGGTTCCGCTCGAAGGCGGGCGGTTCGCAACATCTGACCTGAACGACCTCTATCGTCGTGTCATTAACCGCAACAACCGTCTGAAAACTTTGCTGGCTCTTAAAACACCGGAAGTGATCATCCGGAACGAAAAACGGATGCTACAGCAGGCGGTCGATGCACTGTTCGACAACGGACGTCATGGCCGCGCCGTCAGCGGTCCGGGCAACCGTCCGCTCAAGTCTCTGAGCGATATGCTCAAAGGTAAACAGGGTCGTTTCCGTCAGAACCTGCTCGGCAAACGCGTTGACTACTCCGGACGTTCCGTGATCGTGGTCGGCCCGAACCTGAAGCTGAACCAGTGTGGGCTCCCAAAGAAGATGGCACTCGTGCTGTTCGAACCTTTTATCATCCGCAAGCTCAAGGAGCGCGGCATTGTGCACACGGTGCGTAGCGCCAAGAAGATGATCGAACGCGAAGAAGAAGTCGTGTGGGACATTCTTGATCAGGTGACCAAAGGCCACACTGTCATGCTTAACCGCGCACCGACGTTGCATCGTCTGTCGATTCAGTCGTTTGAGCCGGTATTGATCGAAGGGGAAGCCATCCAGGTTCACCCGCTCGTCTGTACGGCGTATAACGCGGACTTCGATGGTGACCAGATGGCAGTTCACATTCCGCTTTCCGTCGAAGCGCAGATCGAATCCAAGAGTTTGATGTTGGCTCCGAACAATATTTTTTCGCCGTCCAGCGGCAAGCCGGTCATGACGCCGACGCAGGATATCGCGCTCGGAATTTACTTCCTGACCAGTTTCTCGCAGACCTTCCTTCTGGAATCAAAAAAGCCGGGCGCAAAAGAAGATCAGGTGCATCTTCCGCTACTGGCGGACATTAACGAGGTTCACACCGCGTTTGATGAAGGTGCATTGCGTTTGCACGACCGGATTCGTTACCGCAATCCGGATTATCAGCGGGAAACCAAATTCGGCGATCAGAATAAGTCTGCCATTGTCACGACCGTTGGACGCGTGTTCTTCAATGAAGTCTGGCCAGAAAGCATCGGCTTCTTCAATGAGCGCGTGAGCAAAAAGTTGCTCGGCAAGCTGATTGAGCATTGCTATGAAGTCGCCGGTCATGGCGAAACAGTTCGCGTGCTGGACCGTCTGAAAGATCTGGGCTTTGCTCATGCGACGGCTGCCGGGATTTCGATCGGTCTTTCCGATATGATCATTCCTCCGGAAAAGGCGGAAATCATTGCCGCAGCCCGCAAGACGATCAGCGCGGTGGAAGATAAATACAAAAAAGGTCTAATCACCGACGGTGAGCGGTACAACATGGTCATTGACCAATGGACCGACGCCAACGATAAGTTGACTAGTAAACTTTTCAGCTCGCTGGAGCGCAACGATGATCCGGTCAATAAAGATTCTGCCAAAGACCTGAACCCCGTTTTCATCATGGTGGACTCCGGCGCCCGCGGTAGCCGTCAGCAGATTCGTCAGCTGGCCGGTATGCGCGGTTTGATGGCCAAACCGTCCGGCGAAATTATCGAGCGTCCGATTCTCGCGAACTTCCGCGAAGGATTGAGCGTGCTTGAATACTTTATTTCGACGCACGGTGCCCGTAAAGGTCTTGCCGATACTGCGTTGAAGACGGCCGACTCCGGGTATCTCACTCGTAAGCTGGTCGACGTAGCCCATGACATCATTATCATGGAAGAAGATTGCCACACGCTTAACGGCATTGAAGTGAGCGCTATCACCGACGGTGACGATGAGCTCGTTTCGCTGGCTCAGCGTATTATCGGACGTACCGCCTGCGACGACATTTGCGATCCATTCAACGCGAAGGAAGTGATTGTTGCGGCCAACGAAATTATCGACGAATACGCCGCCAAAAAGATTGAGCGGGTCGGCGTCGAGAAAATCCGCATTCGTAGCGTGCTGACCTGTGAGTCGCGTCGCGGTGTTTGCGCCAAGTGCTATGGCCGTAATCTGGCGTCGAGCCGTGAAGCCCGCCTGGGCGAACCGGTTGGTATCATAGCCGCCCAGTCCATTGGTGAACCTGGCACACAGCTCACCATGCGTACGTTCCACATCGGTGGTACCGCCAGCTCGGTCTTTAAACAGCCGAAGATCACGGCGAAAGAAAACTCAGTCATCCGGTATGAAAATCTTCGCACGGTTAAAGTTGAGACTGGACACGTCATTCTTAACAAAAATGGTTTTGTGGTGACGTACGATGACGATGGTCGGGAGCTCGAACGCTACTCGACCGTTATCGGTGCTGTTATTGCCGTTGAAGACGGTGCTCGGGTCAAACGCGGCGAAACATTTGTCAGCTGGGATCCGTATAGCGTGCCGATTCTTTCGGAGCAGGATGGCACGGTTGATTTTCATGACTTCATTGAAGGAGTTACCGTTCAGCGCGCCGAAGACGAAACAACCGGTATTGAAGGTCTGGTCGTGCTGGAGCACAAAGAAGACCTGCATCCGCAGATCGTCGTCAAAGACGCTTCCGGCAAAGCAGTTGCTTATTACTCGATTCCGTCTGCGGCTCACGTGATGGTGCTTAAAGGCATGAAAATTATCGCCGGTGCCACGCTGGCTAAGACACCGCGGAAGCAGGCTCGTACCAAGGACATCACCGGGGGTCTTCCGCGTGTGGCCGAATTGGTCGAAGCCCGCCGTCCAAAAGAAGCCGCCGAGATCGCGAAGATCGACGGAGTGGTCGAACTGGGCGGTATTGCTAAAGGTAAACGTCAGCTGATCGTTCGCGACCCGGCTACCGGCACCGAAGAAGAACATCTCATTCCGATGGGTAAACACGTGATCGTGTATTCCGGCGACGTGGTTCAGAAAGGGCAGCAGCTCACGGAAGGACCGATTGTTCCGCAGGAATTGCTCGAAGTCTGCGGTCCGCAGGAACTGCAGGAATATCTGGTGAACGAAGTGCAGGCGGTTTACCGTCTACAGGGCGTTGAAATCAATGACAAGCACATCGAAGTGATTGTCCGTCAGATGCTCCGCAAAGTAAAAATAACCGATCCGGGTGACACAGAGTTTCTCTGGGGCGAACAGGTCGAGAAACAGAAATTTCAGGAAGTCAATCAGCGGGCCATGGAAGAAGGTCGCCGTCCGGCGGAAGCTTCGCCAGTTCTGCTCGGGATCACCAAAGCGGCTCTGGCCACCGAAAGCTTTATTTCGGCAGCATCGTTCCAAGACACCACTCGTGTACTGACGCAAGCGGCGACACTGGGACGAATTGATCAGTTGCGCGGATTTAAAGAGAACGTGATCATGGGTCACTTGATTCCGGCCGGCAGCGGCTTCCCGCTTTACAAGAACATCCGCCCGGTCAAGCTGGGTGAGGAGATCAGCGTAGAGGATGCGCTGGGTTCGAATCCGTTATTGGGTCAGGAAGAAAAAACCGCAGAAAGTTAAATCTTAATGCTTGCTGGATGAGCGGTGGGCTCCTATTATCTGCCGCTCGTTTTTTTTGATGGAAGGAACTTATGCCGACGATTAATCAGCTTATAAAAAAACCGCGTAAACCGCTTCAGAAGAAGAAGAAATCTCCTGCGTTGATGAACTGTCCGCAGCGCCGCGGTGTATGTCTTCTCGTGAAGACCATGACTCCGAAGAAGCCGAACTCCGCGTTGCGGAAAGTTGCCCGTGTGCGCTTGACGAACGGTCGCGAAGTCAATGCTTACATTCCGGGTGAAGGACACAATCTGCAGGAACACAGCATGGTGCTGGTTCGCGGCGGAAGGGTGAAGGACTTGCCGGGGGTTCGCTATCACATCGTACGCGGTACTCTCGACTGCCTCGGCGTTACTAGCCGTCGCCGCGGACGTTCCAAATACGGGGCCAAGAAACCGAAAGAATCTTAAGAGAAAGCTTTAAACCATGGCAAGAAGACGCAGAGCAGAAAAACGTACGGTTACGCCGGACCCGCGCTTTAACAACGAACTGTTGGCTTACATGATCAACAGCATCATGGGGGGCGGAAAAAAATCGACCGCCGCCGCAATCGTTTACGGTGCGCTGGAAGATATTCAGCAGAAGCTGAAAGACGAAGATCCTTTAGTGGTGTTTGCCCGTGCCGTTGATAACATCAAGCCGAAGCTGGAAGTGAAATCCAAGCGCGTCGGCGGTGCAACGTATCAGGTTCCGCTCGAAGTCAGCCCGAAGCGTCAAACCGCGCTGGCCTGCCGCTGGCTCATTCTGTACGCCAAGACCCGTCGCGGTCAGCCGATGCGCCGTGCGCTGGCGATGGAAGTTCTCGATGCTTATAACAATCAGGGTTCAGCCGTTAAGAAGCGCGACGATACACACAAGATGGCTCAGGCTAACAAGGCGTTTGCTCACTACAAGTGGTAATGATTTGGATTCGAAATGAAGGTTGCTGTGAAACAGGATGGAAAAAATGCGAAGAGCTCTGCGCCCTCCCACCGGGAAGACGCAGAGCGCGGACGCAGTCTGTCATCGATTCGCAACATCGGAATTGTCGCGCACATTGACGCCGGCAAAACCACGACTTCAGAACGCATTCTGTATTACACGGGTCGCGTCTATAAAATGGGCGAAGTGCATGAAGGCACCGCCGTCATGGACTGGATGGAGCAGGAACAGGAACGCGGCATTACCATTACCAGCGCTGCGACCACTTGTTTTTGGAAAGACCATCAGATTAATTTAATCGACACACCCGGACACGTTGATTTTACCGTTGAGGTTGAAAGATCCTTGCGCGTGCTTGACGGCGCTATTGGCGTTTTCTGCGGAGTAGGTGGCGTTCAGCCGCAGTCCGAAACCGTTTGGCGTCAGGCGAAAAAATATCACGTTCCCTGTCTGGCGTTCATCAATAAGATGGATCGCAAGGGTGCTGATTTTGATTCGGTTGTAAAACAGATGCGCGAAAAGCTGGCGGCGCCAGCCATTCCGGTACAACTCCCGATCGGCGTCGAAGAAAACTTCAGAGGCGTGATCGACTTAATTTCTATGCGGGCGCTTTTCTTCAAAGAAGAAAACCTTGGCAGCGAAGTGATCGAATGCGTCATCCCCGAAGAGTTGGCGGTCGCGGCTGAAAAGGCCCGCGCCGCATTGATCGAGCGCGTTTCGGAAGCAGATGAACAGCTGATTGAGGCGTATCTCGAAAATCCGGATGTTCCGGCTGATTTACTGATTGCCGCTTTGCGCCGCACCACCATTTCCGGACAGATCGTTCCGGTGTTCTGCGGATCATCTCTTAAGAATAAAGGGATTCAGCCGCTGCTGGATGCTGTTGTGAATTTCCTGCCTTCTCCGGTCGACGTTCCGGCTGTAAAAGGAATTCATCCTAAAACCGAGGAAATTCTTCATCGCGAAGCCAGCGATTTCGAGCCGCTCAGCGCACTGGCGTTTAAGCTGACTACCGATCCGTTTGTTGGAAAGCTTGTTTTTGTGCGCATCTATTCGGGTAAGCTTGAAAAACGCCAGAACGTTTATAATCCGCGGACGAAAAAACGCGAAAAGATCGGCCGCCTGCTGCGCCTGCATGCCAATAGCCGTGAAGACATCGAAGTGCTGTACACCGGCGAAATCGGCGCGATTTCCGGTCTGAAGAATTTTACAACCGGCGACACGCTGTGCTTTGAAAACGATCCGATTGTTCTGGAGCGTATTGAGTTTCCGGAACCGGTGATCGCTATGGCAATTGAGCCGAAAACTCAGGCCGACCGTGATGCTTTAAAAGCCGCGCTTGTTTCGCTGGCTGAAGATGATCCGACGTTCCGCGTCACCATGAACGAAGACACCGGACAGACCATCATCAATGGAATGGGCGAGCTTCATCTGGAAATTATCAAAGACCGTATTTTCCGTGAATTCAAAGTACAGGCCAATGCCGGGAAGCCAGTTGTTGCTTACCGCGAAAGCGTTCAGAAAACAGCTTCTGGTGAGTTTACTTTCCAGCGCGAGTTTGCCGGGCGTGGTCACTTTGGACATGTTGTTGTTCAAGTCGCTCCGCGTGAGCGCAGTTCCGGAAACCACCTGACTGTAAAAGTTTCGAAAGAAATCATTCCTGCGGAATTCCACGACGCCATTAAAGAAGGTCTGGGCGATGCGCTCTCGACCGGCGTGCTCGGCAACTATCCGCTGGTGGACATCGACGTGATCGTTACCGGAGGCAGTGCGCATCCGGTTGATTCGTCTGAAATGGCTTTTCGCACGGCGGCCGTTATGGCGCTACGCGCAGCAATCGGTAATGCTTCGCCGACTTTGCTGGAACCGATCATGAAGCTTGAGATCATTGCTCCCGATGAACATCTGGGCGATGTGATGAATGATTTAAACGGTCGTCGCGGAAGGATCCGTGAGATCGAGGCCCGCGATGCGGTGCAGATTGTACATGTGGATGTTCCGCTGGCAGAAATGTTCGGCTACGCCACGACACTGCGTTCGCTAACCAAAGGCCGGGCCAGTTACACGATGGAGCCGTATCGCTTTGAGGCGGTGCCGGATTCCATACAGGAGACCATCTTAAACCGGTAGCAGAGAGAAATTATGAATAATCAGCGCATACGCATACGTTTAAAATCTTTTGACCACCGGGTGCTGGACGCCTCGTCAAAAGAAATTGTCGAGACCGCCAAACGCACCGGTGCACGCGTGGCAGGCCCTATTCCCATGCCGACCCGCATTGAACGGCTCACCGTCAATCGCAGTCCGTTTGTGAATAAGAAATCAATGGAACAGTTTGAAATCAGAACGCACAAGCGTCTGCTCGACATTATTGACCCGACGATCAAAACAGTAGACGAGCTCAAAAAGCTTAATCTGCCGGCGGGCGTGGACATCACCATTAAAATCTGAGTGAAATCATGAAGAGTCTAATAGGAAAAAAACTGGGTATGACCCAGATCTTCGACGAAGAAGGAAAACTGATACCGGTAACGGTGATCGAGGCGGGTCCGTGCAGCGTGGTTCAACGCAAAACGGTTGCGACGGATGGCTATGAAGCTGTTCAGCTCGGCTATGGCGTACAGAAGCCGGAGCGCGTTGCCAAGCCGCTGGCGGGGCATTTCAAAAAAGCTGGCGTCGGCACTCTGCGTGAGTTGCGTGAAGTCCGCGTTGAAGCGGGCGATGAAGCGAAAGCTGGCGACACGCTGACCGCGTCTGTTTTTGAAGGTGTGAATTTTGTCGATATTTCGGGCGTTACTAAAGGCAAAGGCTTTCAGGGCGTTATGAAACGGCACAACTTCGGCGGTGGACGAGCCACTCACGGTTCACACTTTCACCGCACGACCGGTTCGATCGGTATGAAAGAAAAACCCGGTCGCGTTTTCAAGGGCAAGAAGATGGCCGGCCAAATGGGCAGTACGGATGTTACCGTACAGAGCCTGAAAGTGATTCAAGTTCGTGCCGCTGAAAACCTGATTCTGGTTAAGGGTGCGGTGCCTGGTGCCAACGGTACAACGGTTGTTGTGCGTGAAGCACTCAAACGGAAGTAATTTGAGAGGATGATCATGAGTACGTTAACGCTTAAAAATTGCAAAGGGAAGAAGCTGGGCGAAGTGACCCTCAGCGAAAATTTCGCTGTTTCTGATAGGGGCGCTCAGGCAGTCCATCAGGCAGTCACCACCCATCAGGCCCACCAGCATCAGGGTTCAGCCAACACACAGCGCAAAGGTGAAGTTGCTGGTTCCGGAAAGAAGCCCTGGAAGCAGAAGGGGCTTGGCCGTGCTCGCGCCGGATACCGTCAGTCGCCTGTATGGCGCGGCGGGGGCGTGGCGTTTGGTCCGCATCCGCGCAAGGTTCGCAAACAGGTCCCGCGTAAAGTGGCCCGCTTGGCCTTTGCCCGTGCTTTCGGCGAAAGAGCTGAAGCCGGTCAGGTAATGGTTCTGGACACGATCCAGCTGGCCTCACCGCGTACGAAGGAAATGTGCTCGCTGTTGCAGGCGTTGGAAATCAAAGGTAAGACACTGCTGATTCTGGATGCGCTGGACGCGAACATTTGTCTGGCGGCCCGTAATCTTCAGGACATCGAAGTGGTTAGTGTTTCGAACGTGAACACCTACCAGATTGTCCGCTATCCGCAGATTGTGATCACCAAAGCGGGCGTGGAACAGCTCGAACAGCGCATGGCGTAAAAGAGGAATTCGCAATGAAAGACGTATATCAGGTAATTCAAAAGGTCATGCTGACGGAAAAGGGCACCCGCCTTTCCGAAGCTGAAAACAAATATATTTTCAACGTCAATCCTGCCGCAAACAAGGCAGAGATTAAACAGGCGGTGGAAGAACTGTTCAAGGTGAAGGTGACGGCTGTCAACACTATGAAACGGATGGGTAAGTGCAAACGCGAGCGCACTGCCAGTGCTGGCCGCACAGCCGGATTGAAGCGCGCCGTAGTGACGCTGGCCGAAGACAGCAAAATTGATTTTGTGTAAGGAGTTTGAGTCATGGCTTTAAAAACATATAAACCGACCACGCCGAGCCGCCGTCACACGGTGACCTCTGCGTTTGAAGAAATCACAAAATCGACGCCTGAAAAGTCGTTGATCCGCGCTAAGAAAAGCACCGGTGGACGCAATAGCGCAGGGCGTATTTCGACCCGTCATCGCGGCGGCGGACACAAACAGCGTTACCGCCTTATTGATTTCAAGCGCAACAAGTACGGTATTCCAGCAACTGTTGCAGCGATTGAGTACGATCCAAACCGCTCAGCGCGCATTGCGTTGCTGAACTATGTGGACGGCGAGAAGCGCTATATGCTGGCACCGGTTGGCCTTCAGGTTGGCACGGTTGTTCTGTCCGGCCCGGAAGCGGAACCGGTTGCAGGCAATGCTCTGCCACTTGAAAAAATTCCGCTGGGCATGACCGTTCACAACATTGAGCTGAAACCGGGCGGCGGCGGGCAGATTGCCCGTTCGGCCGGAACCAGCGCACAGCTGATGTCCCGCGAAGGCGATTTTGCCAATCTGAAAATGCCGTCCGGCGAAATTCGCCGCGTGCGCATCAGCTGCTACGCAACGATCGGGCAGGTCGGTAATGTCGATCATGAAAATATTTCCAGCGGGAAAGCCGGACGCAAGCGTTGGTTGGGTATTCGACCGACCGTTCGCGGTGTGGCGATGAACCCGGTTGACCATCCGATGGGTGGTGGTGAAGGTCGTACGTCCGGCGGCGGTCATCCGCAGTCGCCGTGGGGCACGCTGGCCAAAGGTAAACGCACTCGCAAACACAAACTGGCTTCGAATAAGTACATCGTTGCACGGAGAAAGAAGTAAGCTATGGCTCGTTCACTTAAAAAAGGTCCTTACGTTGACGCGAAGCTGCTCAAGAAAATTGCGCAGATGGAAGTGTCAGGCAGGAAAAAACCGGTCAAGACCTGGGCTCGCGCCTCAATGATCGTGCCGGAATTTGTCGGTCATAACTTTTCCGTTCATAACGGCAAGGTGTTTGTTGCGGTCTTTGTGACAGAAAACATGGTCGGACATCGCCTCGGCGAGTTTGCTCCGACCCGTTCGTTCAAGTCGCATGGTATTGCTACAGACAAGACCGTTTCGAAATAATTTATTTTTATTATAGAAGTTCTGGATTTGAAAATGGAATGACGTATAGTTGCCGCCTTTGCGTTCAGAAAGCGGTAGCAAACTGAGAGAAAAACATGGAAGTTTCAGCAACAACGAAATATGTAAGAATGTCGCCGATCAAGGCACGCTATATGGCGTCCGAGATTCAGGGACTTTCGGTTGCGGAAGCCCTTCGTATTACAAGCTTTAACGCAATGAAGGCGGCAACTGAAATCGGTAAAACGCTTCAGTCGGCCGTTGCCAACGCGGAGAGCAACGAAGGGGTCTCTGCGGACAAGCTTTTTGTAAAAGAAGCCTATGTGGATGGTGGTCCGTCGCTCAAGCGATCCCGCCCGCGTGCTCGCGGTTCGGCGTCGCCCATTCGTAAGCGCACGTCTCATATCACAGTGGTTTTAACGGATCGTAAATAAGGAAAGGGAATCGTTTTGGGACAGAAAGTAAATCCTATCGGACTCCGTATTGCGGTAAACAAGAACTGGCGCTCGCGCTGGTTTGCCAGCAAAAAAGAGTTTGCTGATCTGCTTCAAGAGGATATCGCTATCCGCGAAGCCGTACACAAACGCCTTAAAGATGCTTCGATTTCGAACGTCTTCATTGAGCGTTATGCCAATCGTGTCCGCGTGACCATTCGTACAGCCCGTCCGGGTCTGGTGATTGGCCGCAAGGGCGAAGACATCGAAAAGTTGCGCGAGCAGCTCGGTAAGATGACTAAAAAAGAAGTCTACATCGAAATTGACGAAGTAAAGAACCCTGACATTGATGCCAAACTGGTCGCCGAAGGTATTGCTCTGCAGCTGGAACGCCGTGTTTCACATCGCAGAGCGATGAAGCGTGCAATTCAAATGGCGATGGATACCGGTGCAGACGGCATTAAAGTGCTGGCTGGCGGACGTTTGGGCGGTGCCGAGATTTCCCGTACGGAAAGCTATAAAGAAGGCAGAGTTCCGCTTCATACGCTGCGGGCCGACATCGACTACGGAACGGCAACTGCCCGTACGGTCGCTGGAGCCATCGGTATCAAAGTGTGGATTTGTAAGAAGGATGAAAAGGCGCAAGCTTAGGAGTATTGACCAATGCCTTTAATGCCAAAACGTGTTAAATATCGGAAAGTCCAAAAGGGCTCCCGCGGTGGTATGGCCAAAGCCGGAACGAAGTTGTCGTTCGGAGAATACGGCCTGCAAGCGCTGGAGCGTGCATGGATTACAAACATTCAGATTGAGGCTTGCCGTGTGGCGATCAACCGCAATCTGAAGCGCAAAGGGAAACTCTGGCTCCGTATTTACCCGGACAAGCCGTTTACTAAAAAACCGCTTGAAGTCCGAATGGGTAAAGGGAAGGGCGGCGTCGAAGGCTGGGTTGCGGTTGTCCGCCCCGGACGGATGCTGTTTGAGCTTGATGGTGTTACGGAACAGCAGGCTCGTGTAGCTATGCGGCTCGCAGCCACCAAGTTGCCGATTCGCGTGCGATTTGTGACCCGCCATGCCGTTAAATAATTGAGAGTATTCGGAATGAAAAAAGCAAAACAACTTACAGATCTGACAGCAGTTGAGCTGCAACAGCAGCTGGATGATGCAAAGAAGGAGCTGTTTACCATGCGCCTTCAGCAGGTTTCCGGGCAGCTGGAGAATCCGCTACGCATCCGTGCCGTGCGGCGTTCGGTAGCGCGCATCAAAACGGTCATGAATCAGGCTGCGAAAGCCGAGGGGTAAAAGATGGAGTTAAGAGGTCATCGGAAAACACGCGAAGGTCGCGTCTGTAGCGCGGTGGGTAACAAAACCATTGCGGTGCTCATTGAGCGCCGGGTTCGGCATCCATTGCTGGGCAAGGAACTGCGTGTGACGAAGAAGATTCATGCGCATGATGAAAACAACGAAGCAAAAATCGGTAACGTGGTTCGCGTCATGGAAACTCGTCCGATCAGCCGGTTGAAACGCTGGCGGCTTATAGAAATTTTGTCGAAATAAGGCAGGGTGAGTAAATGATTTCAGTACAGACCAGACTGGATGTTGCGGATAATACCGGCGCGCGTAGCGTGATGTGCATCCGTGTTTTAAAAACAAAACGCAGTTACGCCAAAGTCGGCGAAGTGATCAAGGTGGCCGTTAAAGAAGCTCAGCCGGGCGGTGTCGTTAAAAAAGGCGATGTTTGCGAAGCGGTTGTGGTTCGCACTACGTCGGCAATCCGCCGTCGCGACGGATCCGTGCTACGTTTCGATCATAATGCGGCCGTCATTATTGACGCCCAGAAAAATCCGCGTGGAACGCGCATCTTTGGCCCGGTGGCCCGTGAGCTGCGTGACGGCAACTTCATGAAGGTTGTCTCGCTTGCGCCGGAAGTGCTTTAAGGAGAGGAACGTTTTGTATGGCAGCGCGTATTAAAAAAGGTGATTTGGTCAAAGCCATTACCGGTGATGACAAAGGTAAGACAGGAAAGGTTCTGCAGGTGCTTCCGGGCAACGAACGGGCCTTGGTCGAGGGGTTGAATGTTGTGAAGAAGCACTCGCGAAAGACGCAGGACAATCCGCAAGGCGGCGTGTTCAAGAAGGAAGCTTCGATTCACATGTCGAACCTGAAAAAAGCAGAATAGTTAAATCCATTTATCCAGAGGGGTGGGTATCCATGATACCGGCAATGAAGAAAAAATATCGTGAACAGGTGGTGCCGGAACTTCAGAAGAAGTTCAATTACGGCAACTGCATGCAGATTCCTGCGCTTTCCAAGATTACGATCAACGTCTCGGTCGGCATGCAGCATGATCGTGATGCGTTACAGGCGGTGCTGGACGATCTGAGCAAGATCACCGGCCAGCGTCCGGTAACCATTAAGGCGCGGAAAAGCGTGTCGAACTTCAAACTGCGCGAAGGTGTTTCGCTGGCAGGTAAGGTGACGATACGCGGTGCCCGGATGTACGAATTTCTGGACCGGCTGATCAATATCGCCCTGCCGCGTATTCGCGACTTCCGCGGTATCCCGCCCAAATCGTTCGACGGACGCGGAAATTATTCCCTTGGTCTCAAGGAACAGACCATTTTCCCGGAAATCAATCCGGATCATGTCCGTAAAGTGCACGGTATGGATGTGACATTTGTCACAACGGCCAAAACCAACGCGGAAGCCTACGAGCTGCTCCGCCTGATGGGAATGCCGTTTGAAAACGCCAAAAACAAAGGTGAACAGCAATGATATTGAGCGATCCTATTTCTGATATGCTGACTCGTATTCGTAACGCCAATATGGCGAAGCACACGAAGGTTCAGATGCCGCACTCGAAAATGAAGAACGAATTGGCCCGCATCCTGAAGCAGGAAGGGTACATCAAGGACTTCACCACGGAAAAAGTGGAAGGGAAACCGACGTTGGTTCTTCATCTCAAATATCAGGCTGACCAGAAGCCGGTGATTCAGGGTTTGCGGCGCGTCAGCCGTCCGAGCTGTCACCATTATGTGGGAGCCGATGATATTCCGCGCGTGCTGGGCGGTATCGGCACGGCAATTTTGAGCACCTCATCCGGTATGCTCAGCGACGGAGAGGCTCGCAAAGCCCGTGTGGGCGGCGAAGTCCTTTGCTATGTGTGGTAATTTCAAATTGAGGTTATACGATGTCTAGAATAGGAAAAATGCCTCTGACGGTTCCGGCGGGCGTGGAAGTGACGCTCAATGGAAGTGTCGCGACGGTTAAAGGTGTCAAAGGGCAGAGCGCACTGCGAATCCCTTCGCAGATCACCGTGAATGTAAATGGCGGTCAGGTGATTGTTGATCGCAAAGCGGAGACCAAAGAATCCTGCTCGCTGCACGGAACCATTCGCAATACGCTCAAGAATATGATTCTTGGCGTGCAGACTGGCTATGTTAAGGAGCTCGAGATTCAGGGCGTCGGTTATAAAGCGCAACTGCAAGGAAAAGCTCTGGTTCTCTCTCTCGGATTTTCGCACGAGATCAGATATGAAATCCCCGAAGGCATCAAAGTGGAAGTTGCTGGGACAACCGATGTAAAAGTGTCAGGGCACGACAAGGCTCTGGTTGGTCAAGTCGCCGCACGGATTCGCTCCTTTGCTCCCGCTGAACCCTATAAGGGCAAAGGCGTGCGTTATAAAGGCGAACAGGTTCGGCGCAAAGAAGGTAAGGCAGTGGCTTAATCATGAAGGTCAAAAACAAATCAGATTATCGGAAGCGCAGACATCTCCGTTTGCGGAACAAGGTACAGGGAACCGCCGAGCGTCCGCGCATGGCAGTATATGTTTCCAACCGTTATATTTACGTGCAGGTCATCGACGACGATGCTCAGAAGACACTTTGCTCCGCTTCATCGCTGGGCGACAAGTGCACCGTCGAAACCGCCAAAGCGCTAGGCGCCAAAGCGGCCGAAGCGGCCAAAGCGCAGGGTGTGTCCAAAGTCGTATTCGACCGTGGCGGATTTGCTTTCGGCTCGCGCATGCGTGCGCTGGCCGACAGTGCCCGCGAAGCCGGTCTGAAGTTTTAGTTTTATGTAAATGAGGAGTTGCTTGAAGTGACTGAAAAAAGATCAGCAGAAAAAAAAGTGAAATCCGAGTTCGAAGAACGCGTCGTTCACATTAACCGCAATTCAAAAGTGGTCAAAGGTGGACGCCGTTTCAGCTTCGGAGCGCTGGTTATCGTCGGCGACGGAGCCGGGAAAGTCGGTTACGGCCTCGGTAAAGCCAACGAAGTGGCCGATGCAATTCGTAAAGGCGGCGAAAGTGCCAAACGTGCGATGAAGCCGTTCACAATGAAGGGCACAACCATTCCGCACGAAGCGCGCGGAGAATTCGGCGGCGCACAGGTTCTATTGCGTCCCGCGTCTGAAGGTACTGGCGTAATTGCCGGGGGTTCCTGCCGTGCCGTGCTTGAACTGGTCGGTGTAAAAGATGTGCTGGCTAAGTCGCTTGGCAGCAGCAACCGTTTGAATGTAACAAAGGCCACTATGGCAGCTCTCGCCTCCTTGCGTTCGCGCGAGTCAGTGTTTGCGGCCCGCGGAAAATAAATTAAGAGGTTTTTAAAATGGAACTGCACTCATTAAAGCCGGCAGAAGGCTCAACTCATCGCAGGATGCGCGTCGGTCGTGGCCGGGCATCAGGAAAAGGTAAGACGTCCGGTCGTGGTCACAAAGGGGCGTATGCCCGCTCAGGCCACAAACATAAACCTCTTTTCGAAGGGGGCCAGATGCCGATGGCTCGCCGCATTCCCAAGCGCGGGTTCAACAACGTCAACCGTCAGGTGCTTGCACCGGTTAACGTGGCTACGCTGAACGCATTCGAAGCTGGCACCAGTGTCACCATCGAACTGCTTCGTCAGGCCGGATTTGTTAAGGGCAACTGGGACGGCGTCAAAATTCTTGGCAACGGCGAGATTACGAAAAAAATCGCGGTCAAAGCCAGCGCATTCAGCGCTACAGCCAAGGAAAAGATCGAAGCTGCCGGTGGCAGCTGTGAAACAATCTGACCAAAAAATGTAAGCGGGGTAAACGATGCTTTCCGCCTTCGTCAACAGCTTTAAGATTCAGGAATTGCGCCAGCGGATACTTTTCACCTTGGGCGTGATCTTTTTGTGCCGTTTGTTGTCCACCATCCCGATTGCGGGAGTGGACTTCAGCATGATTACCAGCAGTATTAAAAATTCGGCTGGCAGTCAGGGAACCGGCTTGCTGGATATGTTTAATCTATTCAGCGGCGGTGCGGTTCAGAACTGCGCTGTCAGTGCGCTGGGAATTATGCCGTATATCAGCGCCTCGATTATCATTCAGCTGATGACCGCTGTTGTGCCGACGCTCGAAAAGCTGGCACGTGAAGGGGAAGCTGGCCGCGCTAAAATCACTCAGTACACCCGTTATCTTACGGTTATTCTTTGCGCGTTCCAGGGCTTTTTGATGGCCCGTGCTCTCGAAGGCGGCCAGCTTAGCCAGTATTTCCCTGCAGAAGTCGTCCGTATTCCTGGGCTTGGCTTCGAGTTGCTCACCGCCATGACGCTGGTGACCGGAACGCTTATGCTGATGTGGCTTGGCGAACAAATTACCGCTCGCGGGATTGGTAACGGAATTTCCATGATCATCACCGTCGGTATCGTTAGTCAAATGCCGTCTGCAGTCGGTGCCATGATCAGTATGTTTAAGCCGGTTGACGGCGTGGTTCGCCACTCTCCTTTTATGGCGGTCGCGATGCTCGTTATGGTACTCGCAGTGATCGCATTGGTGATCGCGGTTACGCAGGCTCAGCAGAAGATCCCAGTGCAATACGCCAAACGGGTTGTCGGCAGTAAAGTTTACGGCGGGCAGCACACCTTCATGCCGCTACGTGTTAACTATGCCGGTGTGATGCCGATTATTTTCGCGCAATCGATCCTGATGGTTCCGATTTATATTTTTAATAAATTGCCTTGGGCTGGTGCGAAGCAGATCGGTGCGGCGCTCAGTTATGGAAGCGGCCTTTATATGGTCAGCTTCGGTCTCATGATCCTTTTCTTCTCCTACTTCTGGGTTGCCACGCAGTTCCACCCCGTACAGATCGCGGATGATTTGAAAAAGGGCGGCGGCTACGTTCCCGGTATTCGTCCCGGCACACCGACCGCTGAATTTTTGGATCGCACCATGACCCGCATCACGCTGGCTGGCGCCATCTTCCTGACTCTGATTGCGGTTCTTCCTACCATTATGGGCAACCAGTTCGGTATTCCGCAAATGATCGCCTCTTTCTTCGGTGGAACCAGTCTGCTCATTATCGTCGGCGTCATGCTCGACACCATGCGCCAGATTGAGTCGCACCTGCTGATGCGCCACTACGATGGATTTCTGAAAAAAGGAAAACTCAAATCCGGAAGAAGGTAGGCGATGAAAGCGATTATCCTCCTCGGCGGACCCGGTGCAGGCAAAGGAACGCTGGCGGACTTTCTCAAGAAGCAGACCAATTACATCCACGTATCAACCGGCGACATGCTTCGCGCAGCTATTCAGGCCGGGTCTCCGGTCGGTCTTGAAGTCAAAAAAATCATGGAAGCCGGGCAACTGGTTCCCGACTCTGTCATTTTAGGCATCATTGAAGAGCGCATATCCAAAGAACCGGCACCCGCCCGTTTTATGTTCGACGGCTTTCCGCGCACCATTGAGCAGGCCGAAGGGCTTGGCCAGCTTTTGAAAAACAAGAGCGGGACGATCATCCATGTTTTTAATCTGACTGTTGAGCGTGAAATATTGCTCAAACGGCTGACCAGCCGACGCGTATGCAGAACCTGCGGCGCGGTTTATAACATAACCAGTAAGCCGCCGCAAAAACCCGGTGTGTGTGATGTGGATGGCGGCGAGGTTTACCAGCGCACCGACGACAGCGAAGCCACGATCCACAACCGGCTTGAAGTTTACGAAAAGCAGACCGCTCCGCTGATTGCCTACTACCGGAAGCAGGATCTCATCCGCGACATCGCCGCTGGCGGACATGCGCTTGAAACAGACGCGCTGGTTCTTCAAGTGCTCACGGCGTAAAGGTTTCCGATGATCGTAATCAAAACCCCGCACGAACTCGACGCCATGCGTCGCGTCAATCGTATGACCGCCCGCGTTCGCGATGAACTGGCCGCCATGGTTCGCCCCGGCATCACCACCCTCGAACTCGGCAACGCCGCCTTCGAACTGATTCACAAACTCGGCGGAGTCAGCGCCTTTCACGGCTACCACGGCTTCCCTGGACAAATCTGCGTTTCCGTCAACGATGAAGTCGTTCACGGCATTCCCGGTAAGCGCGTCATTCGTGAAGGCGACATCGTCAGTATCGACACCGGCATTACGTTCGGTGGATTCATCGGCGACACCGCCGTCACCGTTGCGGCAGGTGAAATCAGCGACGAAAAAAAGAAACTGCTCGAAGTGACCAAAGCCGCGTTGGATGCTGGAATCGCCAAGGCGGTTGCCGGAAACCGCCTTGGCGACATTTCACACGCCATTCAAACGGTTGTTGAAGCCGCCGGATTTTCCGTCGTACGCGAATTTGTCGGCCACGGCATCGGCCGCGACATGCACGAAGACCCGCAGGTTCCAAACTTTGGAAATCCCGGACGCGGCCCGAAACTCAAAGCCGGAATGACTCTCGCGATTGAACCGATGGTTAACATCGGTGGCCCGAAAGTCGAAGTACTTGAAGACAAGTGGACGGCGGTAACCAAAGACGGCAGTGCTTCCGCGCACTTTGAACACACCGTCGCTGTCGGCCTCACCGCTCCCGAAATCCTCACGCTACCTTGATTTATCGACCGGCATAGCCTTCGGCGTCGCGGGTTCCAATCATTGGACCTGAGCTATTGCGAAAGTGCTTTTGGTATTTCCAAAAAAATGACCAAAGGGAATGACAAAAATTGCCACCGGGCTTCCAGTGGTTCGTGGAATCAGTTAGAAGATATCAAGACCTGTATGTTTTGGTATGTGCAAGTGGAGTTGCTGGTTTAATCGACAAGGTTGGAATTAATCCCATGTTAGTCTACACAGCCACGAAAAAAGCCTTTTCCGATGATGTGTTAGCCAACCGCATCGAAGATAAAATTCTGAGTGCATATAAGCAGAAGACCGGGCGTTCCTCCAATCAGAGCGAAATACGATCTTGGAAAAATTCTTTGGGGTATATGAACAATGTACTCACGGTTGCCAATATCCCAGACAATGCGGGCGTGTCGATTGAGTATCACATCCCCCAGACATCTAAGCGGATTGATTTTGTGCTGACCGGTCAAGACGCGGATGGGAAAGACAATGCGATTATCGTTGAGTTGAAGCAGTGGGAGAACGTTTCGACGACTTCAAAGGACGGTATTGTTCGCACTCATATTGGTGGTACCGATCAGGATGTCGAGCATCCGTCTTATCAGGCGTGGACCTATGCGGCATTGCTCTATAATTTCAATGAGACCGTACGGGATGACGACATTAAATTGCGCCCGTGCGCGTACCTTCATAATTGCAGGGATAATGACGTTATTAATCATTCCCGTTATGCGGAAGAGACGAGAAAAGCTCCTGCCTTCCTGAAGAATGATGTCGAAAGACTCGCTGCTTTCCTGCGCCAGTTCGTGAAATATGGTGACTCCGGCAATATTATGTACCGGATAGAAAACGGGAAAATAAGCCCGTCGAAAAGTTTAGCCGACAGTCTTGAATCGATGATACAGGGAAATCAGGAGTTCATCATGATTGATGAGCAGAAGCTGGTTTATGAAACATCTCTGTATCTGGCGGGAAAAGCAGAATCCGGAAAGAGCCAGGTCTTGATTGTGGAAGGCGGGCCGGGCACGGGAAAATCTGTTGTGGCAATCAACCTTTTGGTGGAATTGACCAAACGAGAAAAGACGGTTCAGTACGTCACAAAAAATGCGGCCCCGCGCACCGTATACGAGAGCAAGCTCACTGGGTCTTTCAGGAAAAGTTATATTACCAACTTGTTTAAGGGCTCCGGGGCTTACACGGAGTGCGCTCCGAACACTTGCGATGCTCTAATTGTCGATGAGGCGCATCGGCTTAATGAAAAATCCGGGATGTTCCAAAATTTGGGTGAAAACCAAATTATGGAAATCATAAAGGCTGCGAAGCACAGCGTGTTTTTCATCGACGAAGATCAGCGGGTTACTTTCAAGGATATCGGAGAACGGGGAGAGATCGTCCGCTGGGCCGAAAAGCTCGGGGCGGAAGTGCATGAGATGAAGTTAAGCTCCCAGTTCCGATGCAACGGCTCCAATGGTTATTTGGCGTGGCTGGATGACGTGTTGCAAATCAAAGAGACGGCGAATCAGGATATTCGCGATCTTAATTACGAATTTCAGGTGATGGACTCCCCGAACGAGTTAAGAGATTTGATTTTGCGCAAAAACAAGCGGGATAATAAGGCTCGGCTCGTAGCAGGTTACTGTTGGGATTGGGTCACGAAAAAAGCTTCAGCACCTAATGAGTGCGACATTGTCTTTCCCGAAGATAATTTTGCGATGAAATGGAATTTATCGACGGATGGGAACCTGTGGATTGTGAAACCGGAATCGGTGAACGAAATCGGATGCATTCATACCTGCCAAGGGCTTGAGTTGGATTATGTCGGTGTAATTATTGGCCCGGATCTAATTGTGCGGAACGGGGAAATCCAAACGGTTCCAGCTGCGCGCGCCAAAACTGACCAATCGCTTAAGGGGTATAAACAGCTTCTTAGGCACGCCCCTGATGAAGCGAATCGAAAAGCTGAGCTTATCATAAAGAATACATATAGAACCCTGATGACCCGCGGGCAGAAGGGTTGCTACATCTATTGCACTGATGCTGAAACGGCGGCCTATTTTAAAGGACTTCTTCCAAAGCAGATAGCAAGTGAAGTCGAAGAAGCGGCGCGAGTTGTTGAGTTATATCCGGGGCTCCATCTGCCTCTCGTGGCCAAGGAAGAAGTAAATGCGGTTCCAATATTTGACCTTAAAATCGCAGCAGGACAGTTTAGTGAAAGCCAGAATGTTGGCGATTGCGATTGGGTAAAATTGCCGGAATTCATCAAGTTCAGTAGCGATTTATTTGTCGCGCAGGTTGTCGGCGAATCGATGAATAAGCGTATTCCAAATGGATCCTGGTGTCTTTTCCGTGAAGGAGTTTCAGGAAGTCGACAGGGGAAAATCGTGCTCGTTCAGCACCATGAAATCTATGATGAAGATCTTGGCGGCCAGTATACCGTTAAGCGGTATGAGAGCGAAAAGACCGCGAGCGAAGATAGCGGCTGGGTTCATTCCAAAGTGACGCTTAAGCCAGAAACTACAGCGGCTGGCTATGACGACATTGTGATTTCAGATAATGATGAGGAATCGTTACGAGTGATCGCTGAGTTTGTGGCCGTTTTGTAAAACGAATACGAGTAGCGAGCTAGTCCTGGATTGGGGAGTTCAATGATTGAGCCCAAATACGATAAACTTGGTGTAATTACAAATGCGGCCGAATTGACCTATTCTCAGGTTTTGCACCAAAGAGTGCTTTGTCCCGTCTGTGAGAAACACGTTTTTGAGAATTGGTCATGGGGTTGGGATTCGCATGCTGAGCACAGATGCTCTATTTCAGGAGCCTCTCCAGAAGAACGGAAGAGGAATTATCGCAGACGGTACGCTTCTCTATTTCATGATGCTTCCCTGGAAAATGTCGGGCGCTCCGTTGAATCACTTGAATCCGTATTAAAACATTACGTTCAAAGGTTCAGAAAATTACGGCAAGGTGTGACGCCGTATGGCCCCGCACCGCATAAGCCGGTGCTTCTATTGGCCGTATTGCAGGGTGTGGAGGCGGGCTGGATTACTGAAAACCGGATCGAACTTTCGCCGGAACTTGTCGGAGCCTTCAAATCCCTTTGGCGAGCTCTGGTGTCGACCGGCCATTCTCCACTTGTTGCACAACCGTTTTTCTACATGCGCGGCGAGAAATTCTGGCACCACGTTCCAAACCCCGGATATGAAAACTGGGTCACGGTCACCCGGAACTGTCAGAGTATTGGAGCCCTGCATCAGGCGGTCGCTTATGTGCAGCTCGATTCAGATTTGTTTGCGCTCATCATGTCACCGGCACACCGGGCTATTTTGAAGCAGACGCTGCTCCAAACCTATTTTCCGAAGGCAAAGGGAGTTTATCCGGAGTCAGACAGCTATTGGGAGCATGTCGCCAACCAGATCATGGAGGAATCCTCCAACGACTATGTTGCCGAGATACGTTCGCTGCAAAATCAGCTGGATCAAGACAGCTTTGAAGAAGAGATCTTTGTGCGGGGAGGGGTGTTTAAGCGACAGGTCCCGCTAGTCTATAACAACGCCTGCTGCATTTCCGGTCTACGGGTTGAAACCACCGTCAATGCCTCGCTGGTAGATGCCTGCCATATCGTACCGTTCAGCCAGTCGCACGACGACACCATCTCCAACGGCATCGCTCTCTGTCCGACCCTGCATCGGGCTTTTGATCGCGGCCTCATTGCCATAAACCCCGACAAATACACCGTGCTTGTTTCGGCCCGCCTGTCGGAACCGGTGACATCATCTTATTCGATACTTCAGTTTGCCGGACGGGAGATTGCCCGGCCTGAAGATCAGCGTTGGTGGCCAGGCCGCAATAATTTTGCCAAGCATCTGGAGAGATTCTCGGAGAATTTCTGATGGATTCCAAGCATTGGAAACAGAGATCGAACACAGCCGCACCCACGCCGCCCACCTCCTCCAGGCTGTCCTCAAAGAAGCCTTCTTTCCTGCCGCCTGATTTTCCAATCCTTGGAAATCCGCGCCGCAAAACACCGTTGGCATTGCGCAAGGCTTGAAAAGGGGTCAAAAAGGAAAAAGAAAAAGGGGTCAAAAAAGGGGTCAGCCAATGAATTTTAGAATCCAGGGCAGTCCTTAGAAGCTATTCAGCCGGTTTTTCGAAGAGGGAGAGGTTGCCTCTGAGTTTATCTTCGAATTCGGCGAGACGGCGGTCTGTAAGCGGATTCGGTTTTCCGGCGAGCAGGGCGTTGAGGGCGGCGATTTCGTCGCTGGAGAATTTTGCGCCGCACAGGATGTGCCGCTCGAATGATTCGTAGGCCAGCGGACAAACGGCTTTAACAATCTTGGCGATGGCGCGGGCGTATTCCTGTATTTCCCACTGAGCGTGTGAGTCCATGCGGAGTTTTAAAAAGTGCAGCATGTTTTTGAGATCCATCTGCCAGTACCACTCGGTGTACATGGAGAGCGGCAGGTTGATGCGGGCGAGTTCGCGGGCGATGCCGTCGTCGAGAATTTCTTTGTAGTTGGTGTAGCTGGCCGACTGATCTTTTTTGAGCAGTTCGAGTACTTTGTCCTGAAGTTCAACCGGTACGGCTTCTTTTTCGCGGCCTTGTTTATTGTCGAGGCTCTGCAAGCTGATCTGGCTGCGCGGCGGGAGATAGAATTCGTCTTTCATGACGCTGTAGCGGCCGGAAATTTCGTTGAGGCGCGCGGTGCGGTGGCGGATCCACTGGCGGGCGACGAAGATCGGCATTTTGCAGTGGAGTTCAAAGATGACGTGTTCGAAGGGCGAGCTGTGTTCGTGGCGCAGGAGATAGTCAATCAGTCCGGCGTCCTGCCGGATGGTTTTGGTGCCTTCGCCGTAGGAGACGCGCGCGGTTTGGACGATACGGGCGTCGCCACCCATATAATCCACTAAACGGACAAAGCCCTTATCGAGAACCTTGATTTCCTGATCGAGCAGTTTCTCGGCTTCCGGGACGATGATATGCGCCATAAATAACCTCCATGAGTGTTGGAATGCCAGATGATGGATGATTGGAGAAGGTGATTCAAACAATTTGAAATAAAGGTTGATGGTTGCTGAGTCTATGTGCATCATTAGCGCATCACAAAAAGCAAAAGTTGTTCACAATGGTGATGCACTATGGAAACGTTTGAAGGAACTGGAATCAAAAATCTAAAGCTACGCGGTGGAATCTACTACTGGCGGCAGAAGATCGGTGGCGTCCAGCATTCGGAGTCGCTCCAGACCGGTGACAGAACCGAAGCCGTGAAGCGGATGGGTGAAAAAGTGAAGGCCGTGAAAAGCGGAGAATTTAAAAAGGAGAAAAAAATGACCAAACAGCAGGATACCAGTGCAGGGTGGGTGGATTACTGGCCGCAACTGAAGGTGCTCGACTGCACCATTCGCGACGGCGGGCTGATGAACGATCATCGTTTCAGCGACGAATTTGTTTTCGGCGTCCAGAAAGCGCTGGTTAACGCTGGCGTGGATTATATGGAACTCGGCTATAAGGCCGACAAAAAACTTTTCAGCCCGGAAGAATACGGTTTGTGGAAGTCGTGCGACGAAGACGATCTGAACCGCTTTTTCGACGGCGTTGAAAAAAGGATTAAGTTCAGCGTGATGGCCGACGTCGGTCGCACGAATGAGAGCGACATTGTCCCGCGTGAAAAAAGCCTGATCGACCTCGTGCGCGTCGCTTGCTACATCCACCAAATTCCGACCGCACTCGACATGGTCAAAGATGCTAAAGACAAAGGCTATGAAACTTCCGTCAACCTAATGGCGATTTCCACCGTGCCGGAATTCGAGCTGAACAAGGGTTTGGAGCTGATCGGGAAGAGCGAAACCGACATGGTGTACCT
>CAZSSI010000003.1:0-6772 GCA_964609345.1 uncultured Verrucomicrobiota bacterium
CGAGTGCCTTGCCGTCGAATGGTTGTTCGGTGACAAAAGTGGCGTAGTTCGGGTCGCGGCATTTGGCGTATTCGCCTTGCAGTCCGCGCGGCACATGTTCGGAAAATAAATCCACTTCGACCGCGCACTGCACCGTTTTGATCCGTTCAGCGACCGGATTGATGGCCCGCACGGCGGCCTCGGCCTCAGCGGTTTTTTCCGGAGAGTTCCGGTCGGTCTTATTGATCAAAACGACATCGGACGCCTCAATCTGCGCGAGAATGTTCGGTAGAGTATGGCGAAGCTTTAAAAAGCTGTTTGGATCGATGATGCTGATGATCGTCGCCAGCCGGAAATGCTGATCCAGCTTGGTTTCGGTCAGCATCTGCTCGATCACTTTCGGATTGGCCATGCCGCTGGCTTCAATCACGACGCCATCAAAGCCGCCCCGCTCCTCAGCGATCTTTTTGAGCTGCCCGATAAATTCGGTTACGAGGCATTTGCAGAAGATACTTCCGCCGGGAATGGAAACCACATTCGGGTTTTCCGCCGAGACGATGGCTCCATCGATATCGTGCGCGGAAAACTCGTTGATCAGATAGACGATCTTCCGGTCACGGTTTTGCGCGACGATGTTTTTTAAAAACGTCGTTTTCCCGGTTCCCAGGAATCCCGTTACCAGACAGATCGGCAACATCGCTTCAACTCCGTTGAAGAAACTCGAATATCGAAACTCTAAATCCGAAACAAATTCAAAATTGGAAAATTAGAATTTAAAAATTGTTTCGTACTTCGATATTCGGATTTCGAATTTATTTCCCTGCGGCTTCTTCGATGGCGGCGACGAGTGTTTTCTGGTCGGGAATGATGGAGGCGAATTTGACTTCGCCGTTGATGCAGATCGTCGGCAGATTTTTTACGCCGAGCTTCACCATCATGCCGATACCCTGCCGCACTTTGATCTTGTGCTCATTGATGTAGCAGATCGGTTTCGCGGCTGCGGCGGCCTTCTGGACGGATTCCATCATGTACTGGCACGGCGCACAGGAAGTGGAATCGAGCGTAATAACATCGATCAGCACGGTGTTGGCCATGCTGTAATTCGGGAGCGCAATATCGTCAAAGGCATCCGTAGCCTTGGCGGTTAGTGACTTCGCCGCTTCCCGCTTATATTCGTCGTGCACCATTTCGGCAACAGCCTGAATATTTTTGACAGGAACGGCATACGGCAGATCACACCCTGGTGCCAAAATGAATCCTTTAGTGCCGCTCTTTTGCATGATGTCGAGAACTTCCATTTTGGCATCGTTTTCATCACCGAGCAGCAACACCGCAGTCAGTTTAATGTTTCCGCCGAACGATTTGTTCTCGGCCGCGCAAAGCCGACGAAGATTCGTCATATCAATCTGCTCATCCACTGAGATGCAGTCAGTCGTGGTTTTCACCATGACTTCCAGATTGCGGGTCACGTCGCCGCAAACAAAGATGGAAGAGAGTCCGCCCTGCGCGCGGATGTGGTCATAGACACGATTCATGGCCGGAGTGACAAACTGCTCAAAATGATCAGGCGAAATCTGACTGGTCATCGGGTCGACCACGGCGATGACATCCGCTCCGTGTTGGAGATAAATGTCCGCGGACTGAATACAGATGTCAGCGCAGTAATTGATGACCGCAGATACTTTGTCTTCGTCATCATACATATTGAGGAAGATGTCGTTGCCGAGCAGATGGAGAGCCAGCGTAAATGGCCCGCAAATCAGCCCGTAGAGCGCGGTATCCGAACCGATTTCTTTTTTCAACGTTTCCAATGCTTGAACAATGATCGGAAAACGGCCTTTGGTTTCGTCGAGCTTCGGTAAATCGCTGATTTTTTTACCTTCGGCCAGCGGATGGCTGACAACCGCAGGTGGCACCTCATCGGCCCAATGCAACCGGCATCCAAGGATTTCCGCTTCCACCTGTAAATCGAACATCACCGGTAGACCATCCGGCTGATACAGCTCTTTGGCCTTCTTTAAACCCGCAACCAGCAGGTCGGCAGACTGCAAATAATCGGTCGCGGTTTTCCCAATCAGGAATCCGCCGTGGCATCCGACAAACGGTAGCCATGCCGGGCGGGAGGTTTCTTTGCCTTTGATCGCATTTAGAAGCAGTTTTTTCCCGTTCATTTTATTTCTCCAATGGTTTGTTTGATTGCTTTGATGTGCTCCGGCGTTGTACCGCAGCAACCTCCAATAATATCTGCACCCGCCTTGACCAGCGCGGGAACCTTTTCTGCCATCTGCTCCGGTGTTTCGGGAAATACATCCACGCCGTTGATATTCTTCGGCAGACCGGCATTGGCATGCACCAGAATCGGTGTATCTGGAGCGGCGGCGCGCAACTTGCGCACAATCTCGATCATCCGTTCCATGCCGTTGCCGCAGTTAGCGCCAATGACATCTGCCCCCGCCGCAAGCATTGCTTCGGCAAACTGTTCGGGCGAAACGCCCATCATGGTGCGATACTCACCATTTACATTCCGCTCGAAGGTAAACGTGCAGATCACTTCGCACGCGGTGGTTTCTTTCACGGCTTTTACAGCCAGCTCCGCCTCGTCTAGCGCGCTCATGGTTTCGATGCAAATCGCATCCGCCCCGCCCTTTTCCAGCGCAACGGCCTGTTCCTTGAAAGCGTCGTACATCTCTTCCTCGGAGACATCTTCCATGATCAGAATTTCGCCGGTCGGGCCGAGCGATGCAATCACCCACGCCTGATCACCGGCAGCGGCACGCGACAGCCGCGCACCAGCTTCGTTGATTTCCGCAACGCGCTCCGCCAGTCCGTAGTGAGCCAGCTTAAAGCGATTCCCGCCGAATGTATTGGTTTCCACCATATCCGCTCCGGCGTCGATATAGCTTTGCGCGATGGCGCGAACCTCATCGGGGCGCTTCACATTCCACAGCTCGGGACACTCGCCGGGCTTCAGTCCGCGCTTCTGCAAAAAGGTTCCCCACGCGCCATCAGAGACTAGCACTCGGCATCTCTTCACTGCTTCGGTAATTTTCACAACTTCTCCATGGTTTTAGGAAACTCGTCCGGATCAAGATTCGGCAGCGCCAGCGCGTCAATAAAGCGGTTTTCAAATTCGTTGGTTTCCGCCAGATGGCAGGTGTCCGGCAGTTTTGCGATTCGGCTCAGCTCTTTCCAAACCTTGGAAGAGCCCAGCGCGGCATAGGCCCCGGCCAGCGAGCCGTTCCCGACTACATCGTATTTTTCGAGCGGTATCTCTGGAAGCAGGCCAATGGTAATGGCGTTTTTTATCCGCAGATGCGCAGCAAACCCACCCGCCAGCACGAACCGTTCAATCTCCGCCATGCGACGGCCACTGCGTTCGATCAATGTGCGGATGCCGGCATAAACCGCCGCCTTAGCTTTCAATATCTGCGAAATATCAAACTCGGTGATCAGTACAGCCTCGTCCAGACCGGACTGTTCCCGCGGAACAATCACGCACGCGTTGACATTCATGCCGTGGCAATCCATCTGCACCAAGCGTCCTGCCGAACGCAGGCGGTCGAGATCAAGCCGGCCCATGCTGTTCAACAGCCCCGTACGCCATGCCGAGGCAATAAAATCAACCACCGCGCTGCCACACAATCCGGTCGCCGGTTTTCCGCCGATGGTTTCAATTTCGATCGAGTCATCCGGGCGGCAGATGATTTTTTCGATCACGCCGATATCGGCGCGACAGCCGTGCAGCAGCCCCGCGCCTTCAAATGCGGGACCGGCGGCGGTCGCTGTTGCCAGTAGTTTGCCGTGGTCGTTCAAAACAATTTCGCCGTTCGTGCCAATGTCTACAATCAGTTCCAGCCTGTCCTTGGATAATTCCGCAATGTAGAGATCGGAAACGATGTCGCCGCCGACATATCCGGCAATGGCGGGCACGGTGCGAACGCGGGCGTTCGGGCAATTGGTCAAACCAATTTCCGGCGCGGCATGCTCGCTGAAAACTTTGGTCAGCGGTTCAAATGGAATTGTACCGATGCTCAGCGCGGAGAGGCCGAGAGCCAAATGACTCATCACCGTATTGCCGGATAGAATAATTTCCGTCACCCGACTTAACGGCCGGGAACTTTGCGCGGATAGTTTTCCAAACATCGGAAGAAGCGTCTCGTGAATGATCAGTCGCTGAAGTTTTTTCAGATTCGCGTCTTCGCAGCATAGCGCGATGCGCGAAGCGATATTGTCGGCCAGCTCAATCTGCCGGTTATAGGCCGTTTCGCGCGCCAGAATTTTTCCGGTTGAAAGCTCGACGAGAATTGCGGCAACCGTGGTCGTGCCGATATCCACCGCAATGCCCAGCTCATCGGCACGATCGTCTGATCCGTGAAAAAGATTTTTACGGGTGGCGTAAAAATCGGCCGACGAGCACGTGCCTATTTTGAGCAGCGAGCGATCCGGTATCTCAATTTCCGCTGCGTCACAAAGAACAGTAGTTTTACAAGCCCGCGCCTCAAGAGTCTGTCCGTGTTCCACGGTCATTTCTCTTTCACCAATTCGATAGCGACCGACGCCGAGCTCAACAAGGCATCCTTTGCAGGCACCCTGCCCGCCGCACTGCATGTTGAGCGGAAACCCGGCCTCTGCCGCCAGTTCAGATAAAAGAGCGCGGCTGCGGTTTTTCACCGCAGTGCTACGACCGTTTGAATTGAAGCTAACCGTCATGGCAACAGGTTATACACGGCATGACATCATAGCGTCTACCTTGCGCTGAATGATTTCTTCGTGGCCGGGCACACTCAGCACATCGCATTCGGTACCCAGAATAAAAGGATGTCCGGCCTTTTTCATATTCGTGATCAGATCGCGGGTCATCCGTTCAATGTCGGCGACACTGACGGCTTCGTCGGAATAAAACTTTTTGGACGGCAGATTGCCGTAGAGCACGATATCCTTGGAAACCAGTGCGGCATCTTTCCACAGTGTGCGGGAACATCCCAGACTGAGCATGACCGGATTCAGCCGGTTGAAAGATTTAACCATGCCGTCGGTCAGTTCTCCGCAGTCGTGGAAGATTAAATCCACGCCCAGTTCATCGAGCTTCGCTTTAATCTTCAGATTCGGACGCATTACAAAACGCTCAAACACATCAGAGCCTTCCGCCAGCTGGTTGGGAGAAAAGAAGACCAGATTGGCCGCCGGTTCGCAGACGATGATGGCTTTTGCTCCGGCTTTGGCCTGTTCGGTCAAATAGCGGAGAATAATCTGCGTTGAAAGCTCCATCACAGATTCCATCAGCGCTACATCGTCATCTTCTTCAGCAGTCAGGCCGATTCCTGCCATAAAAACCGGCGTGATCGGGTCGCTAAGCATTTTGGTCATCAGCGAAAACGGACCGATTCCCATACCTAATGCAACAAGCCCCTCCTGCTCTTCGCGTTCCGCCACATAATGGATCGCATCGCACGTGGCGGTCATACGGGGAATAATAAAAGGTGCATCTTTTATTTTCTCAACCGCTCCGGTCTCCGGCAGGCTGTCGAAATGGAATTTTTCGCGTTCTTCGGCCGGTACACCGAGAATCGCCAGTATCGCTTCTTTTTCCAATGTCAGATCCATCAGCGGAATCGCCAGCGGACTTTTGTAGTAGTGCGCTGCTTCAACCATCACGGCACCGAGCCTGTCACCATGATGAATGATTGTGTCGTGATCCGCCTTTTTATGCAGAACCATGTGGGTTCCGATCGGTAGGCGAAGTCCTCGTTCAGCCAGATTGAGATAAAATTGTCTTTGCATAGAGTTCCTTTCGTATGCTCAGAAACCTACTGCAATACACAGGAAACAAGATAGGAGATGTGCGCAATTTATATGACGATATTGCTGAATCTTCACCTAAACTGCCATATTGAAGGCAATTTCTGTAACTATTTTGCTTATCAGATCAGACACGTATTGATCCGCTCAATGAGACGATCATCGCCGCCAATCCATTCGGCCGTGGTTCGCGAGGCTCCGGCAGTCGACGCGGAGTTGACGCGCCCGGCAGCGATTTCAATACGCTGCCATCTCTGGTCAGTTTGGAAAACCCCTTTGAAGCGATCCAGTTGTGGAGCTAGTTCTTCAAGCAGTTTAAGAAGCTCGGCGAGCCGGAATACGCCGTCTGAGCAGAATGTTCCAGCCAGCGGAAGCTCCGCGTGATGATGAGAATGGCCTGACGAACAGATCGTGTGTCCGCGCAGTTCAAAGATCTCCGGCGGCAGTTCGCCGTGCGAAGTTTGAACAACTTTGAGTTTTGGCGGATCCCAACTTTCAATACACTGCAAAAATTGTTCAACAGCCGCTGGCGGCGCAAGGTCACAACGGTTAGCGACAATAATATCGGCACAGTTAGCTAGACGGTTCCAGTACGGAATCAGCTTGAGACTGGCCGGCCGGGCCTTTGCCGGATCGAATAGAACAATGACCGGCGCAACTTCAAACCCGCATTTTGGAGCGGCATCATGGAGCATTTCTAAAAGCGGATCAATCAGTGCGATTCCGCTCGGCTCAATGATAATCCGTTCAACTTCAGGTCGCGCGCAAAGAATTTTAAGTGCGGGCAGCAGTTGCGCGACCGAGGTGCAGCAGAGGCAACCGCCAGGCACATTCTCAACGCTCAATCTGTTCGTTCCGCCTGCTTCAGCAATAAAAGAAGCATCATAGCCGGTTTTTCCGAAGTCATTAACGATGACTGCCGTGAATTGGGATGACTGCGCAATGAAACGCCGGATCGCTGTAGTTTTTCCAACCCCCAGCGACCCGGCAATTA
>CAZSSI010000003.1:6872-28220 GCA_964609345.1 uncultured Verrucomicrobiota bacterium
GCAATGAAACGCCGGATCGCTGTAGTTTTTCCAACCCCCAGCGACCCGGCAATTAGATGAAGAGGAAGAGCCATAGAAATATTCAATATTCAATTTTCAACACTCCATGTTCAAGGAACAGGATATTCCTGACTAGAACATTGCTGATTGAGCGTTGCGAATTGGTTATTCGCCGTTAGGCGGTGATTCCATATTCAATCAGACTGCATTTCGTCGTATCAACCAGCGGAGCCATTTTCGCGATCATCGCCTCTTCCGTTTCCGGAATATCATCTTCGATCGCCATTTCCATCATGTCGAGCCAGCTTTCTTCGCGCTGATCGAGACGGTAGGCTTTTTCATTGGCTCCTTTGCGCAGTTCTTCCAGCGCGGCCTGCACGGCAATGCGGGTTTTCTCATACGACGTTTTGCCTTTGACGATTTCTTTGGAGATGCGTAGCACCACTTCCGGATGCAACACGTAGGCCTGCGGATCGAGCGGCGCGTCGGATTCAACCAGCCAGTCGCGCAGACGCAGCGCATCTTCCGGCGAACGGCGAGCCGCCACGTTCATCAAGCGGCAGTCGTAGGCGAGTTGTTCTGCGGAAACCATCGGGGCTTTGCCGCTGAGAAGCTGAACGTTCTGCACAGACTCATTAGACCAGCAGTCGCAGACAGCGGCGGCGATGTTGCCGATCGGACTTAAATGAGCGCAAGCAGCCGATTTGCCTTCGAGCGCAATCGGGGTGCCGGTGATGGCCTTGATGTAAACCCCTTCATAGGCGCAATCTTTGCACGGTCCGACCGCGCCCTGCTCGACTGCAACTAAGGTGCGGGGAACAGTGGCAACACGCACGACGGCGGCAAAAACCTTCGGAATCATTTTTTTGTCGGCCAGCACCATGGCGGTGTTTCCGAATCCGCAGGCACTGTCGCCAGCTGGAATGACGCCGTTCTTTTTGCAGGCGGCGACCATGTGTTTCCAGAGGAATTCCATGTCACGGCAGCCGAGCACGCCCAGAGCGAACACCACGCCCGGCAGGTCAGCATTGATGAGCGCTTCGTCGTTGAGTTCTTTTCCGCCTGTCGATTCGATCGACAGGAAATCGGCTCCGGCGTCGCCAGCTTTATCAAACACTTCGAGCATGTGCTCCCAGTGAATACCGCTGCGCATAATCGGCGGACGAGAGAACTCCCGAATGTCGTTGGGCGTAAAACGTAAGGCGGTTTTAATGCCGTACTTTTGCTGGGCGGCGATGAGTTTGTCGGCCAGCAGGCGGTTAATCTCCAGTCCCCATGCCGGGTTGAGCGTCATGTCCGGAAGGGTTTCGAATTCGATCTGAAGCTGCGGCACTTCGAGCTCAACCGAACGGCGGATTACATCATCGACCATTTCGGTGTAGTGCGCGACGACCTGCGGCCAGGTGGAGGCGTTAATGTTCATTGTCGGAAGCGTAAAATTCACCTCCGGGAAAACAAGACCGGTGCCGATCTCAAGACCTCGCTTGGTGGTAACTGGTTTTGGGCAGCGTCCGTAAACGAAATCGTTTAAAGAACCTATTACTATTGTTTTACTCATGATTATTCTCCTATAAAAGCACCCCAGTTACCCGGGATGCTTGAATTGTTTTTAGGCCAATACTTTTTCGACTGAAGCAACCGCTTGGTTGGCATCACTTGAATAGCCGTCCGCACCGATCTCATCAGCGTATTCCTGGGTAATCGGAGCGCCGCCGATCAGAATCTTAACGTTGGATCCCTTGGCCTTGAAGTGCGAGACCACTTCTTTCATGTATGGCATGGTGGTGGTCAGCAGTGCGCTGAGCATAATGACCTGTGCACCGTTGTTGACGGCTTCGTCATATTTTGCGACATCGCAGTCCACGCCGAGATCCATCACTTCGTAGCCGGCACCTTTGACCATCATGGCCACCAGATTCTTGCCGATATCGTGCAGATCGCCTTTGACGGTGCCGATGGCGACTTTGCCCAGAGGCTCATGACCGCTCTTGGTGAGCAACGGATCAACAATGTCGAGACCGGCCTGCATAGCGCGGGCAGCAATCATCATCTCTGGAACATATACTTCGTTGCGGGAAAACCGTGCACCTATTTCACGCATGGCAGGAATCATGGATTCAATCAGAATGGAACCGACATTCGCTCCGCCATCAATTTCAGCCTGCACCAGAGCGGCAACATCCTTCCGCTTCCCTTTCATAATCGCATTAAACAGTTCTTCATTTTTAGCCATAGGGGTCTCTCCTTATTTAAGAATGCCTCCAGTGTAACCGGAATGCCTGATTAAAATAGGTTTATTGGATTAAATATATAATGATCTTGCTGAAGATGGGTATATTTTATTAAATAACTCTGTTTTATTAAATGAACGGAGATTTTTTATATGCCAATCTTGCCTGATGTAGCATTAAAACGAATCGGCAAAAGCTACCGCAGTTCATATGCGCTGGACGTTCTTGAAGTGCTGCCATCCGGTCTCTGCGCGGGCTGCAAAGATAAAATCACCAATCTCCCGGTACTGGTAAATGCGCGGGCTGACGGATTGACAGAGGCGGTACGCTGGGGAGAGCCGTATATCTTTTTCCTGATCCCGAACGTCATCAGTTGGATCATCCCGGTGGTCAAAGAGTCTGAAGTGCTAGGCGGACTGCTTGGAGGGGCGGTCATGGCAGACAACGATCCTCACGATCAGCTGGAAACAATCAACCACCTGACAACTTCCGGCTGTCCGCGCAAAACCGCAGAACAGTATATCAAGAGCCTCCCCCTCTGGAGCGATCAAGAACGTCCGCAAAAAGCGGCTGAATTTCTCTTTGCTCTGACCTGCTGTGAATTGAACTGGGATATGCTGCTACTGAGCGAGAACCGGAAAAAAGCCTTGCGACAGCGTCAGATTGCCGAAGAAATACATCGGCGCAAGCAAGGATCAACCAGCCGCACGCTGATCGATGAGGAACGCACGCTGCTGTCGCTGATGAAAGCAGGTGACCAAAAAGGAGCCCGGCGGGAACTCAATAAAACCCTCGGCGCGCTTTTTTCCCACACCGCCAATATCCGCCTTATCAAAGCACATGTGGTCGAAATGATGGGCTATCTCGTGCGCAGTGCACTTGAAAACAGTCCGCACATGAGCTCCCTCATCGAAAAAAACCATGCGTGGATGACACAGATTATTGACGCAGGAGATTTCGAATCCCTCTCGAATGTGGTGGCCGAGGCGCTCGATGACTTCATGCGTAACATCTATTTGCAGAGTCACAGCCGCACCAACGAAACCGTTTCGCAGATTCTTAACTATCTGAGCGACAACTTCCACGAACGCATTACGCTCGAAGACCTCTCAAAAAAAACCGGACTCAGCACCTTCCGCATCGCCCATCTGGTCAAAGAGGTGACGGGGAAAACGGTTCTGCAACACGTTCATCAGCTCCGTGTGCAGGAAGCACAGCGGTTGCTGGAGCAAAGCGACCTGAGTTGCACTGACATCGCCTACGAAACAGGGTTCGGCGATCAAAGCTACTTCATCAAACAGTTCCGCAAGCAAATGGGTATCACCCCGGCCCGCTATCGCCGCCTCTATCAAACAACCGGCTCAATACCAAACACCCCCGACCGCCATTAATCCCCGGAATATCTTTATGAAGTTAAAACTCATCAGCTGTGAAATTTTTTACCGGGAAATGTGCGCAGCGGTAGCAAGCAGCCCGCACCGTGTTGACATCGAATTTCTTCCGAAAGGACTGCACGATCTGCCGTCCGATGAAATGACATCCAGAGTTCAGGCGGTAATCGATGCGCTACCCGAGGGGGTTTACGACGCCATCCTGCTCGGCTACGGCCTCTGTAGCAACGGCCTAGCCGGAATTACCGCCCGTCATTGTCCTTTGATTCTGCCGCGCGCCCACGACTGTATTACGCTGTTTCTGGGAAGCCGCCAGCGCTACCGCGACTATTTCGACTCGCATCCCGGAACCTATTTTCTGACCAGCGGCTGGATCGAGCGCGGAGAAACCACCGGCGAACTGGCGGAGCTTTCCGTACAAAAACAGCTCGGCATGAATCTATCCATGCAGGAGCTGATTGAGCAATACGGAAAGGACAATGCGGAATACCTTTATGAAACGCTCTGCAACGGCACGAAAAACTACAACCGCTTCGCATGGATTCCGATGGGCGTTGAACCTGCGGCATTTGAACAGACCGCCCGTGATCTGGCAACGGAACGGGGGTGGCAGTTTGAACCCGTCCAGGGTGACATGCGGCTGATTGACCAGTTAGTCAACGGCGACTGGGACAAGGAGGCCTTTCTGAAAATTCCTCCCGGGCACTCTATAAAGGCATCTCACAACAACCTGATTGTCGAGGATTCTCCGCCTGGACAGGGTTGATTCAGCACCCCATCGTTAAACAGCAATTGTCTTTTTAGCTTATGTAAAGCAGACTTTTCGCCGAGGCTGATGCTCTGACAAGGTAGTGTCCTAAAAGTTCTGCAAATTGGGTTTCTGATATTTCCCACTCCTTTATAAATCCAATCGTATTCCAGATTGTTTCCGCCGCATTGACGAGTTTCAGTTTCTTGTGCTCCCGGAGCAGTTCCATATTTAGGTATGCGCGGCAACATGAAGCTCATCCCAGTGCTCAAACAACAGCCGAACCGCAAGGGTAATTGAGACGGCTTGTCGCGCTGGTGCGCAGGTGTTCCGCCCTTTATTTGGCTCTTATTATTTCCGCTTAAGGACGGCGCGCCAGCCGGTTGGTTCTTCGTAAACCGGCATTTGCAGACAACTGACTTCGCGGGCCTGTTCGATGATGTAGAAGGCATCAGAATCTTCCGTTTTGACGTGGTCGAGAATCCATTTGATGTCCCGACGGCGGCAGACGATGAGCAGTTCAGTTACCGGGCCGTTGCGCCCTTCTCCCTCAAAAGTCGTCACAATCTGGCCTGAGTCTCTTAATTTCGTTGCGATAGATCCGCTGGCGTTGCGGGTAAAAACGCGCAGAGCCAAATGTCCCAGCGCGATCTTCCGCTCCAGCGCAATCCCGACGACATTGCCCGTGGCAAAGCCGAGTCCGTAAAAAACCGCCAGCAGCGGCGCGGTGTGAATCTTTGCAACGATCGTTGAAATGATCGTCACCCAAAGAGTGACTTCCATGAACCCCAACACGAAAGCCATCCGCGTACGACCCTGTACAGTGACAATCGTGCGGACAGTTCCAATGGAGACATCCACGATGCGGGCGCAAAAGATCAAAAGCCCGATCAATAGAATGTGCCAATTCAAATCCGGCCTCCGTTAGCCGTGGTTGGTGGCATCAATAACTTCTAGAACTGCAGGAACTTTTTCTTTAAGCAAACGTTCGATACCGTTTTTCATCGTCATGCGCGCGCCCATGCAACCGCGGCATCCGCCCTGCAGTTCCACGTACACTTTGCCGTCCTTGACGGTGGTAATCTTCGCGCCGCCGCCATGACCGGCCAGTGCCGGGTTGATTTCTTCTTCAAAAATTTTCTCTACGGCTTCGAGTATCTGAGCATCATTCATGACACATCCTTGTTGAATTGAGTTGAACGTAGTCCATTGCCGTTCGGTTGTCAAAAGTCATTTAAACCCGCATTTGATACGGATAACACGCAAGGTTTTACAGGAAAAGAGTTGGTTTTTCTTCCGGTCTAAGCAAAATCACCGGCCTGCACAAAAAGGAGCTTTATACCTATGGAACAGATTGTTGATTGGATTGTTGGAATTGTCGGTCAGTGGGGATATGTCGGAATTGTCATTATGATGTTTCTGGAAAGCTCCTGCTTTCCGTTTCCGAGCGAGGTCGTCATGATCCCGGCGGGCTATCTGGCCTCGCCCGCCTACTTAACGTCTGTGAACTACGTTCCCGGACATGAAATGAACCTCTGGGTTGCCATATTCATGGGCATCATCGGAAGCTGGCTAGGCGCGCTATTCAATTACTATCTGGCTCTGGCTCTCGGGCGTCCGCTACTGCTCAAATGGGGCAAATATCTCCTGATTACGGAAAAGAATTTTGAAAAAGGCGAAAAATTCTTCCGGAGCCACGGAGAAATCAGCACGTTTACCGGGCGGCTGATTCCGGTGATCCGGCAATACATTTCTCTTCCGGCCGGCATTGCCCGGATGAATATGGGTCATTTTCTTTTCTGGACCGGCCTGGGCGCGGGCATCTGGGTGGCCATTCTGGCCGCTATCGGTTACGTAGCCGGACAGAATCGTGAGTTGATTGAAAAGTACTCGCGGGAAGCCACCATTCTGGCCGTCATCAGCTGCGTCGTCATTGTCGTCGCTTACATCATTATCCACCGTCGGCGCAAGGCTCATCAGTCAAACACTGAGACCAAGTAACGGTTGAGAAAGACGCGAAGATTGCTTTAGATTTCCTCGTCAACCAGCCGGATATTCCCCCGGGGTTTACGGATTTTTTTGTGATATTTTCTGAGCACCCGGAAAAACCGGATTAAATCGCGGAACGGGGCAATCAGGCTCTTGTGGCGTTTCGGCGGCTTGGTAACACGAACCGAACCGACACGAATGCTGCGGGATGCAATATTGAGCAACGTCTCGAACTCGGACGGAAGCGAAGAGTGTTCCTCGAGAATAAACGGAAGTACGTCGCACCGGTAGAAGCGAAAGCCGCACGGCGGATCGGGCACATAAACTCCCAGCAGACGGTCGAGCCAAAAGCTCATCATCCGGATCGTCCAGCGGCGCACAACCGGAATACGCCGGACGTCGGCCATGCGATTACCGATCAGTACCGGAAGATGCGTCCGGTAATAGGTTTCCAGAAATTTTGAAATTTCAGTCGGGTCATGAAAGCCGTCGGCATCCAGCGCAATCACCGCATCGAATCCCTGAGCAAGGATATATTTAAATCCTTCCGTTAGCGCGGCACCCTTGCCGCCGTTCTCTTTGCGCCGAATAACCTTGGCACCGGCGGCCTCGGCACGCGCGGCGGTTTCATCCGTCGAAGCATCGTCCACGACAATGACATCCGGCACACAAACCAAAGCCTGCGTCACCACATCGGCAACCGTATCTTCCTCACAAAAAGCCGGGATCAGCACCGCGACTTTTTCAACCTCTTTATACTGCGCAATGGTTGCCATATCCGTTCGGGTTCCCCTCAAAAATTCGAAACACTAAACACGAAATTCGAAACAAACTCGAATGATTAAAATCAAAAACAGATTCATTTAATAGCTTATTTCGTGCTTCGATATTCGGATTTCGAAATTCAAGCGGACGTCAGTCCGCGCGTGCCAGCTCGTCGGCCCGGTAGGAAGACCGAACCAACGGTCCCGCCGCTACACCTTCGAAGCCAATCATACGCGCTTTCGCCGCCAGTTCATCAAAATGTTCGGGAGAAAGATAGCGCTCAACCGGATAATGTTTGCGCGTCGGTGCCAGATACTGCCCCAGTGTCAGCAGACGGACGCCCGCCGCATATAAATCTTCCAAACATTGCAAAATCTCTTCATCCGTTTCGCCAAGACCGAGCATCAGGCCGGACTTCACTTGTACACCACCCCGCTCCGCCGCCTTACGCAAGGTCGCCAGTGATTTCTCATAGCTCGCCTGTGGACGCACCGTCGCCTGCAACCGCTTCACGGTTTCCAGATTATGGTTAAACACATCCGGATTGGCATCCAGCACGATATCGAGATACTCCACAAAATCCGGCGTTAGAACTTCAACTGTCGCTTCCGGCACCGCCGCTTTGACTGCGCGGATCGTCGCCGCAAAAGCTTCTGCACCGCCGTCAGGCAGATCATCGCGCGTTACGCTGGTAATCACCACATGTCGCAGATTCAGCCTCTTCGCCGCTTCCGCGACCCGCGCCGGTTCACCGGGATCGACCGGATCGGGCCTGCCGGTATTCACATTGCAGAACCGGCAATCACGCGTACAGGTATTACCGAGAATCATCACCGTCGCCGTGCCGCGATTCCAGCACTCGTGCCGGTTCGGACACTTCGCGCTGGCGCAAACCGTATTGAGTTGCAGGCTCTCCAGCAGCTTGCTCACGTCCGGATAACTCTGATCCGTCGCAATCGGGCGCCGCATCCACTGCGGCAGCCGCTGCGCTTTGGGTTTCAGTTTTTTAGATGGGGAACAATCACTCATTTCAAACAGCCTTTTTTACAAAATCATTGTATTTTGTATTCAGCTGGGTCTTCCGCGACTCTCAGCAGTTCGGATGCAGGCATCATTAACTTTCCCGTATAAAGCGCTTCAATCGGGAAACACATTTCATAGTCTTTCCAGACCAGATTTCCGTGTTCAACAGAGAACTGGACGAATTCCTTTTCATTCAGGTATTTCCGGAGTTCGGGATGAGCCTGTTGCAAAAACGGAGAAAAATCGACCTTCTGGATGTGCCCGTCAGAAAATGTGATCTCCAGCCGACTTCCGCCGGGATGCCGGACGTTCTGAACACGCACTTCTTTGCCCGCCTGCAGTTTCATTTGATCCTCCGCGTAATCTTCTCAGACTGGATGCTTTTGTGCAGTACAAAATAATCAACCCACTTCTGAACAATGTCATCCGCATAGGCCTCAACCAATTCCCGGAATGCCTCGTCATGTTTTCCGTCGAGCGGGCGGCGGCCTTTTACATTCGAAAACCGGATGGATACGACCTTGCCGTTTTCTATAACCAGCTCCGCCCTGCTTTCTGCGCCCTGAAACAGTCCGTGGACATGAACCGGCTCGTGCTCATTCGAATAGAACAAAACCGTCAGGCCAAAATATTCGTACAGCTTCGGCATTCACCCCTCCGAGTGGTAAGAAATTTATGCGGACAGCGTTTCGACCAGCTTCTGGAGTTTTTCGCGTTTTTCGATCAGCTCGGCTTTACGCTTCTCTTCGCCGGCAACCACTTCCGCCGGGGCCCGGCTGACAAAATTTTCGTTGGAAAGTTTTTTGGTGATTCCGGTGATGCCGTTCTCAACCACTTCGATCTGCTTTTTCAGTTTCGCGATTTCGGCGGCGGTATCGACCAGTCCTTCGATAGACATGTAAACCGCTCCGAGCTGGCTGATCCCGCTGGGCATCGCGCCTTCGGGCGTGAAGTCGCGGTCGATGCCGATGGATTCCGCGCCGAGCAGCAGAGAAACGGAGGCGACATCTTCACGCAAAATTTTTGCCGTGCGCTCCTGCGCCGGGCGGATATAAAACTTCGCCTGTTGCTTCGGTGTCAGGTTGTAGTCACTGCGCAGCGTGCGGCCAACGCGGATCAGATCGTGTTTGGCATCCACATATTCGACCGTTTCGCGCTTCACACCCCATGCGCTGAGGTCTTCGTAGGAAAGCGCTTCTGGCCACGGTGCCGTCTGAATGGATTCGCTGGCGATGTTGTATCCCATGCCGTGCCACAGCTCTTCGGTGATGAACGGGATGAACGGATGTAACAGACGGATGGCACTGGAAAACACATAGTGCATCACCTGTTCAACTTCCTGCTTGCGCCGCGCGTCTTCGCCGCGGAACACGCTCTTGGAATACTCAACGTACCAGTCGCAGTAGTGATGCCACATAAAGTCATACATCGCCAGTGCCGCGTCATTGAAGCGGTGACGAGCCAAATTATCTTCCGTGTTGCGAACTGCTTCGCCCAGTTTGGCTAAAAGATGCTGGTCGTCTGGACTGAGCGTCATTTTGCTAAAGTCGATCTGGTCAGGATCAATCGTCGCGCCGGTAGCGTTCATCTGCATAAAGCGCGCGGCGTTCCATATCTTCGTGCAGAAATTGCGGCCCAGCTCGAACTTCTCGTCGTTCACATAAACATCCTGACCGGTCGCGGTCAGCATCATCAGACTGAAACGCAACGCGTCGGCACTGTATTTGTCGATGATGTTCAGCGGATCGATCGAGTTACCAAGGCTCTTGCTCATCTTGCGGCCCTGATCGTCGCGCACGGTGCCGTGGATATAAACCGTGTCGAACGGAATGTCGCCCATGAACTCTATGCCCGCCATAATCATGCGCGCCACCCAGAAGAAAATAATTTCCGAAGCGGTCACCAGCGTCTTGGTCGGATAAAAATGTTTCAGGTCGGCGGTCTGTTCCGGCCAGCCGAACACGCTGAACGGCCAGAGCCATGACGAAAACCAAGTATCGAGAACATCCTCGTCCTGCCGGATATCTGTTACGCCGCACACCGGACAGCTTCCGGGAACCTCTCTGGCGGCCCATTCGTGGCCGCAGGCATCGCAGTAGAACACCGGAATGCGGTGGCCCCACCATATCTGGCGGGAAATGCACCAGTCGCGGATATTTTCCATCCAATCGAGATAAACCTTATTCCAGCGTTCCGGCACAAACTTGATTCGTCCGTCGCGCACCGCTTCGACCGCCGGCCCAGCCAGCGGCTGCATTTTAACGAACCATTGCGGCGAAAGGCGCGGTTCAACAACCGTGGCGCAGCGGTAGCAGTGTCCGACCGCGTGCATGTGTTTGTCGATTTTTTCGATCAGCCCGCCGTGTTTTAAATCTTCAACCAGTTTCTTGCGGCACTCAAAGCGATCCATCCCAGCATACGGCCCGGCCACTTCGTTCATGATGCCGTGATCGTCCATTACATTGATCGGCGCAAACTTGTGGCGCAGACCGATCTCAAAGTCATTCGGATCGTGCGCTGGCGTCACTTTAACGCAACCGGTACCGAATGCCGGATCGACAAACTCGTCGGCGACAACCGGAATTTCTCTACCAAGGATTGGAAGAATCAGGGTTTTGCCGACCAGATCGACGTAGCGTTTATCGCGCGGACTGACCGCAACGGCCACGTCGCCGAGCATCGTTTCCGGCCGAGTCGTGGCGACCACAATTCTCCGCTTCTCGTCTTTGACGGCGTAACGGATGTAATAGAGCGCACCCTCGGTTTCGACGTGCTCGCTCTCTTCATCCGAAAGCGCCGTCGTGCAGCGCGGACACCAGTTAATGATGCGGTTGCCGCGATAAATCAACTTCTTGTCGTAGAGGCGGCAGAAAACTTCGATAACGGCTTTGCTTAGTCCTTCATCCATCGTGAAGCGCTCGCGATCCCAGTCGCAGGACGAACCGAGCTTTTTAAGCTGGCTGACAATCGTGCTGCCATACTCTTCCTTCCACGTCCAGACTTCCTTCAAAAACTCTTCGCGCGAAAGGTCATGGCGGCTCTTGCCTTCTTTGGCGAGCTTGCGCTCCACCACATTCTGCGTCGCAATACCGGCGTGGTCGGTGCCGGGAACCCACAGCGCGTTCTTGCCCTGCATGCGCTTCTGGCGGATCAGCACGTCTTGAATGGTGTTATTCAGCGCGTGGCCCATGTGCAAAATACCGGTCACGTTCGGCGGCGGAATGACAATCGTCCATGACTCTTTATTCGCATCCGGCTTGGCGTGAAAAGATTTATCCTCCAGCCACTTCGCATACCACTTCGCCTCAACACCGGCGGGTTCATAATTCTTCGGCAGTTCGCTCATAAATTCTCCATGGAATAATGGAATAAAGGATTATTGGAATAATGGGTAGAACCCCAACGCCCCTTCAACATTCCATCGTTCCTGTCTTCCACCATTCCGCACCCAGAAGGCGCACGCTTATTTCTTCGCCTTTTCCTCTTCGAGGAACAGCTTGTACTCCACGCTGTCGACCAGAGCTTCCCATGATGCTTCGATAATGTTTTCCGAAACGCCGACCGTGCCCCACGTTTTTTCGCCGTCGCTCGACTCGATCAGCACGCGGGTTTTCGCTGCCGTCGCTTCTTCCGGGTCGAGGATGCGCACAGAGTAGTCGATCAGCGCAACACCGGCGATCACGGGATAAAACTCAACCAGCGCCGCGCGGAGTGCCTGATTCAGCGCATCGACCGGACCGTCGCCGGTTCCGTTTGACGAAACATCCCGGCCACCGACACTCAGCTTGACGTTCGCTTCGGAGCGGCAACCGGCGCCCGCGCCCTGCTTATCAACCGTAACGCTGAAGCTCTTGAGATCAAAAAAGGACTGATGCTTATTGAGCACTTTCTTGATCAGCATCTGGAACGACGCATCGGCCGACTCGTATTCGTAGCCGTCCTTTTCCATCTGCTCGAGCTGCTTGAGCACTTCGCGTACTTCGGGCGACTTGCGGTCGAGCTCAAGTCCCATTTCGATGGCTTTCAGGAAGACGTTGCTTGCGCCTGACAGCTCGGAAATCAGAATGCGGCGGCTGTTGCCGACCGCCTCAGGATTGATGTGCTCAAAGCTGCGCGACACTTTGCGAACTCCGTCCACGTGCATTCCCGCCTTATGGGCGAACGCGCTATCGCCGACGAATGCCTGTTTGGTATAGGCACGCATATTGGCCTGTTCATAAACAAACTGCGAAAGCGCGCGAAGCTGCTTCAGGTTTTCCGCCTTCGTTAGACAGGTGTAACCCATTTTAAGCATCAGGTTCGGAATCACGGAACTCAGGTTGCAGTTGCCGACCCGCTCGCCGATACCGTTGATTGTGCCCTGCACGTGCACCGCACCGACGTCCACAGCGGCCAGCGCATTAGCTACGCCGAGTTCACCGTCGTTGTGTGTGTGAATACCGACCGGCGTTTTAAACGCCTTGATCACCGTGGCGGTGATTTGCGCCACTTCGTGCGGAAGCACACCGCCGTTGGTTTCACAAAGCACGAGACAATCGGCACCAGCATCCGCCGCCGCTTTCAGCGCGGACATCGCATATTCCGGACTGTCTTTGTAGCCGTCGAAAAAGTGCTCGGCATCGTAGATCACCTCTTTGCCGTGCGCCTTCAGGAACCGGACGCTGTCGCCGATCATGGCCAGATTTTCTTCCGGCGTCGTCAGGAGAACTTCGGTCACATGCAGAAGCCAGCTTTTCCCAAAAATGGTGCAGACCGGCGTGTCGGCTTCCAGCAACGCGGCCAGCCCTTTATCGTCTTCCGGTAACGTATTAGCGCGGCGGGTCGAACCAAACGCGGCGAGCTTAGCGTTTTTGAGGCGCTCTTTCTTAATGAGGCGGAAAAACTCCATGTCTTTCGGATTGGACGCGGCGTATCCGCCTTCAATATAGGCGACGCCGAATTCATCAAGGCGCTTAGCGACCTGTACTTTGGCAACGGCGGAAAAGGAAACCCCTTCCGCCTGTGCACCATCGCGCAGCGTCGTATCATAAATGGCTATGCTTTTCTTACTCATGCTCGTTTCCTCGGAAAGGCATGAAAGATATACGACCCTCCCACGGATTTAAAGCCTTCTGGGACGGTTTTTTGGGTGCGGATTCGAAGCTATGCGCGTCAAGTTCTGCAATATGGGTTTCTGATACGGAGCTTATCCGAGATCGACAACCGCCTGCTCGACGACTTTCCACGGCAGGCCGCAGCGGTTGAGTTCGTCCATGAACGGATCGGGATTCAGCTGTTCCATGTTAAAGACCCCCTGTCCTTTCCAGACGCCGCTGATCATAAGCTTGGCTCCGATCATGGCTGGCACGCCGGTGGTGTAGGAAATGGCCTGCGACTGCACTTCCCAATAGCACTCCTGATGGTCGCAGGTGTTATAGATGGTGACGGTTTTCTTTTCGCCGTTCTTCACACCGGTCACCTGACAGCCGATCCATGTCTTGCCTTTGGTTCGCGGACCGAGACTGGCCGGTTCAGGCAGAAGTGCGCGCAGGAACTGAAGCGGAACAATCTTCTGGCCGTTGAATTCCACTTCGTCAATACGAGTCATGCCGACATTGCCGAGCACTTCGAGATACTTGAGATAGTTGTCGCCGAAGCTCATCCAGAAACGGGCGCGCTTCAAATGCGGAATGTATTTCGCCAACGACTCCAGCTCCTCGTGATACATCAAATAGATATTGGCGTTGCCGATATTTTCCGGAACAGCAAATGAATGTTTCACCGACAATGGCGCGGTTTCTTTCCACTCGCCTTTTTCCCAGTAGCACCCTCTGGCGGTCACTTCGCGGATGTTGATTTCCGAATTAAAGTTGGTGGCGAAGGGATAGCCGTGGTCGCCAGCGTTCACGTCGATGATGTCGATGGTGTGAATTTCGTCGAGGTAATGCTTCTGGATGTAGGTACAAAATACACTGCTGACACCAGGATCGAAGCCGGAGCCAAGCAGCGCCATGATACCCGCCTTTTTGAAGCGGTCGTGGTAGGCCCATTGCCAGCTGTATTCAAAGTTGGCGGTGTCTTCCGACTCGTAGTTGGCCGTGTCGAGATAGTTGACGCCGGTCTCGAGACAGGCGTCCATGACATGCAAGTCCTGGTACGGAAGGGCAACATTAAGAACGATATCCGGCTTTTCTTTTTTGATCAGCGCAACCAGTTCCGGCACGTTGTCGGCATCGACCTGCGCGGTTTTTATTGGCCGCTTCAACTGCGCGGCGATGGCGTCACACTTCGATCTTGTACGGCTGGCCAACACGATTTCGCCGAACACCTCCGGATGCTGCGCACATTTATGCACAACCACGCCGCTAACGCCCCCTGCCCCGATGATCAGAACTTTGCCCATTATTCAGTTCCCTGACGTTTGTGAAATTGAAGGAACCCTCGGGTGCCCTCTTTCCCCATAAAACGCTCTAAAATTTTCGGGTTGGTTTCGCTCAGATCTACCCAAATCAATCCGTCGAGAACATCGCTGAAGTTGGGATCGATATTGAAACCGAGGAGCTTGCCGCCGAGCTTGAGATACTGCCGGAGCAGAACCGGAATCCCCTTCTGCTCGGTCTCGATATCCGCGATGAGAGAAGAGACCTCATCCATATCGGTAACCGTTTGACTAAAGGTGTCGGGATCAAGGTTTTTAATCGGCGCAAACCGGAATGCGTTGCGTGCTTTAACCAACGAGGCCAGCTCCGGCAGAAAATTATTGATCTTCAGGAAAGTGGCCATGAGCTGACGGGATGCGGAGTGGTAATCGTTATTGATGCTGACCGGACCGAACAGACTTTTATGCTCCGGGTTTCGGCAAATCACCTGCGCCAGTCCCTTCCACAGCAGCAGTAGCGGTGAATAACTCTTCTGGTATTCCGGACGGATAAAGGAGCGACCCAATTCAAATGACGGGCCGAGTTTTTCCATCAGTTCCGCGCGATAATGAAACAGCGTGGACGTATAGAGTCCGTCCAGCCCGTGATCCCGGATCACTTCATCCGCGCGAGCCAGCCGGTAGGCACCGACCAATTCGCGTTTCGGTTTGTTCCAGAGAAAAAGATGCAGGTAATACGAATCGAACCGGTCGATATCGATCGGCTGGCCGGTTCCCTCGCCAGCCGCCCGGAACGTAATTTCTCTCAGCCGTCCGATTTCATAAAGCAGGTTCGGAATCTGCGCCGCCGGTGTGAGATAAACCGTAAACTCGTCGTTTTCGAGCATGATTTGTTCTGCCGGTCGCGCGGCAATTTCCGCTTCCAGCGCCGCCTGCTTTGCGGAGGAAGTCACCGGTTGCTGCTGAGCAACCGGCTTGCGGATAAACAGCGTAGGCTTAGCTTTCTTGCCGCGCCGCTGACGGTTGCAGAGCAGGTAGGTGCGAAAACGGATATAGTTGCTCAGCGACTGCGTGTCGAATGATGCAAGCCGCTCGTAGGGAATGGATCGGCCGATATTCACTTTGATCGTACAGTCCCGTTTGCTGGCAACCTCATATGGAAGCATGGCCGTACGCAGACGCGGATGAATAAGTCCCATGATCTGAAACAGGTTGCCGTTGCGCCCTTGGAAAAAAAGCGGCAGCACCGCAGCCTGTGCTTTCTGAATAATCCGGGCGATGGTTGAGCTCCATTCCGGATCACAGATGGCGCGCTTCTGCAGATCAATGTGTGACACCTCGCCTGCCGGAAAAACCGCAAGCATATGTCCTTCTTTGACCCAGCGAATTGCTTCTTTCATTCCAGCCAGATTACGTTTTGCGGAGTTCCGGTTTCCGAACGGGTCGACGTAAATGCTGTACTCATTCATCTCCGGCATGCGGCCAAGAATGTAGTTGGCCATAATTTTGACATCCGGACGGACACGCCGGAGCAGATGAAGCATGATAATTCCTTCGATGCCGCCAAACGGATGATTCGCCACCACGACGGCCGAGCCGGTCGCGGGAATATTTTTTATATCCGCGTTGCTCACCTCGTAATTAACACCGGTCACCTTGAGTACATTGCCGGGAAAATCGCCTTCTGTTTTACCGGCCTCCACTGCGCTGGTGTAAATCTGGTTGACCTGGTCAAGGTACAGAAAATTTTCCAATGCACCCTGCGCCAGATTGAAAAGCTTAGAGCGCACCGGATCTTTGAACGGCGGCTCGATGCTGAAGACGGATTTTTTATTCATGGTTCGATCCAGAGTTTCCTATTATCCGCGGTCAGTTTTCCCGTTCGAAATAGGTATAACCGCGCAGCCCGTTTTCGTACGCATCCATCACAGCACGGCGCTCCTTGGCGCTCATCCGTCCGGCCTTCACAGCGAGTTCGGACATTTCACGCACACGGCGAACCATTTCCTTCGGCTCATATTCCACGTAGGTGAGCACATCGGAAACCGAGTCGCCTTCGATTTCGCGGGCATAGTGAATCTGGCCGTCGGCATCAATACGCACGCTGACCACGTTGGTGTCGCCGAGCAGATTGTGCAGGTCGCCGAGCGTTTCCTGATACGCGCCGACAAGGAACACGCCGAGAATGTAGTTCTCGTTGTCTTTCAGCGTATGCAGAGGAAGTGTGCGTTTGACATCGCGCAAATCTATAAAGCGGTCGATCTTGCCGTCACAGTCGCAAGTGATGTCGGCGAGGATCGCCTCCTGCGTCGGTTTTTCGTCAAGACGGTGAATCGGCATGATCGGGAAAAGCTGATCAATCGCCCACGAGTCTGGCAGCGACTGGAACAGGCTGAAATTGCCGTAATACACATCGGCCAGCGCGTTGGTGAGGTGCTCGAACTCGTCGGGCACATACCGCATACTGCGGATCAGTCCGGCAATCCGCGTGAGAATATGCCAGAAGATCTGTCCGGCCAGCGCACGGTCACGCAGCGTAAAGCCGCCGCGCTTGAACAGTTCGTGAATTTCGTCTCGGTAATAAAGGGCGTCGTGGTAGCACTCCTGCACATTTTTCGCCGTCAACGACTCATAGGCACCCATCAGATTAATCAACAGTTCATGGGCATCTTCCGGCAGTTTCGCGGGCAGCGCGTGGGTTTCGAAACGGCTTACATCGAGTATGTTGAAAAGCAGGATGGAATAATAGGCGACGGTGGCGCGCCCGGATTCGGTCACAATGTCGGGATGCTTCGTGCCGCTTTCGTCGAGAATGCTCATCACCTCTTCAACGACAGCGGCACAGTATTCGGCCGTCGTGTAGTTGCAACTGCTGGTGAAATTGGTGTGCGAACCGTCGTAGTCAACGGCCAGCCCGCCGCCGAGATTGAGTACGCCCATCGCAGCGCCTTCTTCGACCAGTCCGGCATAAATACGACAGCCTTCTTTGATGGCCTCGCGAATGTCGCGGATATTGGGAATCTGCGAGCCAAGGTGGTAATGTAGCAGTTTGAGACAATCGAGCATGTTTTCTGTACGGAGACGGTCAACCACATCAATCACCTGCGCGGTGTTGAGGCCAAAAACGCTACGTTCGCCTCCAGATTCCGTCCAGTGCCCGGTGGCCTGCGTGGTAAGCTTCATACGGATACCGAGAATCGGCCGCACACCTAACACTTTGGAACGATCAAGAATCCAATCCAACTCCGAGGGCATCTCGACAACGAATACACAACGGAGTCCCATCTTGAGCGCATGCAGGCCCAGATCAATAAACTCCTCGTCTTTGTAGCCGTTACAGATCAGGTAGGCTTCCGGATCCTGAAGGAAAGACATCGCGGCGATCAGCTCGGCCTTACTGCCCGCTTCGAGGCCGTGGTGATAGCGCGCGCCGAAACTGCAAATCTCTTCCACCACCTGTTGCTGCTGGTTGACCTTGATCGGATAAACGCCGCGATAGGCGCCTTGATAGTTGTATTCGGAAATTGCCTTGGCAAAACTTTCGTGGAGCCGCTTGATCCGCGCATCGAGGATGTCACTGAGTCGCACCAGTACCGGCAGATCAAACCCGCGTTCCTGAATGCCGCGCGCCACATCCATCAGACTGACTGACGCCCCGCCGGGGCCGTCCGGATGAACCGACACTTCGCCCTTTTCCGAGATGCTGAAATATCCCGCACCCCAGTTTTCGACGCCGTAAAGTTCCGTTGACTGAACCGCCGACCATTTTCCGTTTTCTGTCACTCGCGTTCTCCCTCACTTTGAAAAGCGGAACGGTTTTACGTCCTGCGTCTCCGGTTGAAAAGCGCATTTTCCAAAACATTGGAAAAATCTTCCCGCACGATTCACTTGCTGAGACGGGCTAGGCAAGAATGCGGGCCAGAACTTCAGCAATTGCTTCTTTTTTGACCGGCTTGGTGATGTATTCATTCATTCCCGCGTCCATACATTTTTCCCGGTCGCCAGTCATGGCGTGCGCGGTCATGGCAACAATCGGAACAGTGGCGGAAGGTTCGGAGAGTTTGCGAATCTCCCGGGCGGCGGTGTAACCGTCCATTATCGGCATCTGACAGTCGAGAAACACTGCGTCGAACCGTTCCGCCCGTGCTTTTTCGACCGCGAGCTTCCCGTTTTCAACCACCACCACGTCGAGGCCGAGACTGGAAAGGATTTTCTGGGCGACCATCTGATTAACCTGATTATCCTCCGCCAGCAAAACGCGGCCTCGAAATACTTGCGGCATAGATGCGGTGGCGTGCTCCGCATTGCAAACGTTGGGAATCGGCAAAGTGATCACGAAATAAAAGGTGGTTCCGGCTCCCGGCTCGCTGTGCAGACCAATTCGCCCACCCATGATTTCAACAAGCTGTTTCGAAATCGTAAGCCCCAGTCCGGTTCCACCGAATTTGCGGGTGGTGGAAAGATCAGCCTGTGTAAATTTTTCAAAAATTAGTTGCTGCTGTTCCGGCAGGATGCCGACGCCGGTATCCCGGACACTAACGCGCAAGGTCACTTCGTTTACCGACTGTCCCGTTTTTTTAACGTCAATAAACACACCGCCCTCCGGGGTGAATTTAATGGCGTTACCGACCAGATTGGTGATCACCTGCCGGATGCGGACTTCGTCGCCGACCAGACAGGACGGCACGTCCGGCGGGTAGAAGTATTCCAGCCGGATTCCTTTAGAGAGTGCATCGGGCATAAAAATTTCATGGACGGTTTTAATCACTTTCTGCAAATGAAACGGCCGTTTTTCCATTTCAAGCCGTCCGGCTTCAATTTTGGAAAAGTCGAGAATGTCGTTCAGGATAGAAAGCAACGACTGCGCCGATTGCTGAATGGTCTGCGCTGATTTCTTCTGCTCCGGACTAAGATTGCTCTCCAGAAGAATATCCGTCATTCCAATTACGCCGTTCATCGGCGTGCGCAGTTCATGGCTCATATTGGCCAGAAAATCGCTCTTGGCGCGGTTGGCCACTTCGGCGGATTCTTTGGCCGCCAGTAGGTCGCGCGTTCGTTCTTCGACACGCTGTTCCATCCGGGCTTTTGAACGATCCAAATCGCCGATCAGTTTGCGTAAAGACTGCCGCATGGCATCCATTTGCTGGGCCAGCATCCCGATTTCATTCATCCGACTGACCGGCACTGCTTTTTCCAGACGCCCCTGCGAGATATTTTCTGCGGCGGAGGACAGTTCCCTGACCGGCGCAAAAATCAGCCGGTTCGTCAGCAGAAACGCGGCAATGAAAAGGCTGATGACCACCAGCATAGCAATCACGATAATGACAAGCACCTGCTGGCCCAATTGATCCCAGACGCTCCGGTTGGAAGCCACCAGCCGGAACTCAGCCCGCTTGCCGTCCGGAAGAGTAATCACCTCCGTGCCCTGCATGTAACGGCTTTCCGTCACCTTTTCGTGATGAGACACCCAGCCAAACCCGGAAACCACTTTGTTGATCTGCATCTCGGGTTTTTCAGGGGCGCCCACCGTCACCTCGGCAAACACAATGTCGCGGTCGTTCAACAGTGCTTCAAGAAAGTGATTGATGGCCAGCTCATCCCGTTTCAAGACGGAATCTTCCAGCGCGACTTTGGTGAGCGAAAGTTTCTGCTCCATGTTGCGCTGGATGTCGTCTTCGGCCGCCGCTTTTTCCTGAACTATCAGGACGCCGGCGATTGTGAACAGTACGATGCTCACCACGATGGTCAGTACCGCCGGAAAAACGAAGGCCAGACTCCGGAAAAAAGATGCCGCGCGAAATTTCATATGTCTTGAACGGAGGATAGCTGTAATAAGTCGAAAAAACAACTGGGTTACCCCTTTTTCTATTGTCCGCCGCCATCGCCGTGCTACATTGTGCGCCTTTCAAACCGGAGAACCCTATGGCAGCAAAGAAAAGCGCATACGCACAAGCCGGCGTCGATATCGACGTCATGATGAACTCCCTTCAGCGGATCAAAAAGAACGTCAAATCGACCAATATTAAAGGTGTCGTCAGCGAAATCGGCTCCTTCGGCGGACTCTTCCAGTCGCCCGGCAAAGATTTCCTGCTCGTCGCCAGCGCCGACGGCGTCGGTACCAAACTCAAAGTCGCTCACATGGCTGGCAAGCACACCACCGTCGGACAAGACCTCATCAACCACTGCGTCAATGACATCCTCGTGCAGGGCGCCACCCCGCTCTTCTTTCTCGACTATCTCGGCACCGCCGCCCTCTCCGGCAAAATATTCGAAGACGTCATTGCCGGCCTCTGCCAGGCCTGCCGCGAAAACGGCTGCGCGCTGCTCGGCGGCGAAACCGCTGAAATGCCCGGACTATATCCGAAGGGTGAATACGACCTCGTCGGCACCATCGTCGGTCAGGTCGAAAAGAAAAAAGTCATCACCGGTAAAACCATCCGCAAAGGCGATATCATCATCGGCCTGCCCTCCACCGGACTGCAAACCAACGGCTACTCGCTGGCCCGCAAAGTCATCTTTGAAACCGCCGGTAAAAAACTAAGCGACCTCGTTCCCGGCACCAAACTGACTTTTGAAAAAGTTCTGCTGGCTGTCCACCAGAGCTATCTCAAACCCGTCGTTGCCCTAATGAACAAAATTCAGGTGCACGGCATGGCGCACATCACCGGCGGCGGACTGGTCGACAACGTTCCGCGCGTCCTGCCTAAAACCATCGACGCCGTCTTCGACCGCTCGACATGGAAAACGCCTGCGATTTACCAGTTCATTGAAGAGGTCGGCAAAGTGGCTCACGAAGAAATGTACCGCGTCTTCAACATGGGCATCGGCATGGTCATCATCGTC
>CAZSSI010000004.1:0-13943 GCA_964609345.1 uncultured Verrucomicrobiota bacterium
GGCAGGTTGAGTTTGATGTGCAACTCGCGAAGCTGTTTGAGTTCCACTTCGCCGGGCGCGCCCATCAGCAGGTCTTCCGCTTTCTGATTCATCGGGAAAGCGATGACTTCACGGATGTTCGGTTCGTCCGCCAGTAGCATCACCATACGGTCTACGCCGGGAGCGATACCGGCATGCGGCGGCGCACCATATTTGAATGCGCGGTAGAGTGCCGGGAATTTGGACTCCACGACTTCTTTACCATAACCGGCGATGTCAAAGGCTTTGATCATCAGTTCCGGACTGTGGTTGCGAACCGCGCCGGACGAAAGTTCCGTGCCGTTGCAGACGATGTCGTACTGAAACGCCAGCACGTCGAGCGGGTCTTTGTTGAGCAGCGCATCCATACCGCCCTGCGGCATTGAGAACGGATTGTGGCTGAACGCCACCTTTCCTTCGTCATCGAGTTCGAACATCGGAAAGTCGACAATCCAGCAGAAGCGGAAAACATCTTTTTCGAGCAGATCCAGGCGATTGCCGAGCTCGGTACGAACCGCACCGCCGATGCTCTGTGCGCCTTTCAGTGTGTCCGCAATAAAGAACATCGTGTCACCATCACCCGCGCCGCCGAGCGCTTTGAGCTGAGCGAGTTCGTCGGCGCTGAGGAATTTGGCGATCGGACCTTTGGCTTCACCGTCAGCCCAGCTGATGTAGCCGAGACCTTTGGCACCGACCGACTGCGCGAAAGCGACCATGTCGTCGAAAAATTTACGCGGCTGTCCGGCACAGCCTTTGACCGCGATGGTTTTGACCACTCCGCCCTTCTCCACCACGCCGGCGAAGGCTTTAAATCCGCAGGTGCGGAAGATGCCACTGGCATTCTGCATGATGAGCGGGTTGCGCAGATCCGGCTTGTCCGAACCGTATTTTTCCATCGCTTCGCGGTACGGAATACGGATGAACGGAATCCCATCCACTTTCTTCGTGCTGAATTCCTTGAAGATCGTCGAGAGCAGTTTTTCGTTTACCGCGAAAACGTCGTCCTGCGTGGCAAAACTCATTTCCATATCGAGTTGGTAGAACTCGCCGGGCGAACGGTCGGCGCGGGCATCTTCGTCGCGGAAGCACGGCGCAATCTGGAAATAGCGGTCAAAACCGGAAACCATCAGCAACTGCTTGAACTGCTGCGGAGCCTGCGGCAACGCATAAAACTTGCCGGGGTGAACGCGGCTAGGCACCAGATAGTCGCGAGCACCTTCCGGCGATGAGCTGGTGAGAATCGGCGTCTGATATTCCAGGAAGCCTTGCTCCGTCATCAGCTGGCGGATGCGCGAGATAACTTTCGAGCGCAGGATAATGTTGTCATGCAGACTCTTGCGGCGCAGGTCGAGGAAGCGGTATTTGAGACGCAACGATTCGGAACAGTCTTCTTCTTTATTGACCTGAAACGGAATCACCTCAGCCTCGCCGAGAACTTCCATGGTTTCGGCAACCAGCTCGATTTCACCGGTGGCCAGTTTCGTATTAATGGCGGAAACGTCACGAGCAACGATCGCTCCGGTGAAACAGCAAACTGTTTCCACGCGCCAGTGTTCGATGTTTTTATAAAACGCCTTGTCCGGGCTGATCACGATCTGGGTAATGCCATAGTGGTCGCGCAAGTCAATGAATAGAACGCCGCCGTGGTCGCGGATGGTGTTGACCCAGCCGGAAAGACGCACGGTCTGTCCGACGTTTTCTTTGCGGATCTGTCCGCAGGTGTGTGTACGAAATTTATGCATGATATTGGATTCCAGTTTTTTAGTCGTAGAGGTGAGATGCACCTCGCCCTTACAAGAGTTCCATGAGTTCCGGCAATTCGACTTCGCGCTGCGAGCCATCTGCCATATTTTTCAAAACAAAAGTCCCTTTTTGAAGTTCGGTATCGCCGCGAATAATAACGGCTTTTGCACCGACCTTGTCGGCACGGCGCATCTGCGCCTGCACTTTGCGGACGGACAGTTCCATCTCGCAGGCGATACCGCGCTGACGCAGCATCTGGAGCAGAAGCAGATTTTCGTTCAAGGCCGCTTCGCCTAGCGAAACAATAAAAACCGGCGGCGGCGGGGCAAACTGCGCGGCCGTGATGCCGGTAGCTTCCAGCGAGGCGATAACCCGTTCGACACCCATCGCAAAGCCGACACCATCTACGGCTTTTCCGTCGAGCTGAATCCGGTAGCGTCCGCCGCCCGCCAGCGCATTTTGTGCGCCGAGACCGCTATGCACCACTTCCCAGACGGTGTGAACATAATAGTCGAGGCCACGCACGAGACTGGCGTCCAACTCAACGTCGATTTCCAATTTCTTGAGCGTTTTGATGACGGTATCGAGATAAGCGCGTGAGCCTTCGCTCATGAATTCAATAACCGGCGGAATGCCAGCGATGATTTTCTTCACGGCATCGTCTTTGGAATCAAGCAGGCGCAGGACGTTGGTTTCGAACCGCTGCTGTGCATCTTCCGGCAGTTCGCTCAGACACGGACGAATGGCTTCGCGCAACCCGTTGACAACCGCGGCGCGTTCTTCAGGAAGCCCGATGGTGTTGAGGCGGATTTTCGCGCCTTTAAGTCCCCAGGCCGCCAACAGATGAACCTGAAGCGCGATGACTTCGGCGTCAGCCAGCGGATTCGGTGTGCCAACGGCTTCCACGCCGATCTGATGAAACTGGCGTTTGCGGCCTGCCTGTGGACGCTCGCAACGGAACATAGGCCCCATGTAGAAAACCCGCGCGTTGGCCGTTTCTTCTCCGCCGGAAGCGACATAGCGAATAGCACCGGCGGTTCCTTCGGGACGCAGTGACAATTTACGCCCGCCGCGATCCTCCAGCGTGTACATTTCTTTGGTCACTACGTCGGTGGTGTCGCCCAGCGAATGGGTGAACAGTTCGAGTTTTTCGAGGATGGGCGTGCGAATCTCCGAAAAACGATAACGCGCGAAAATTTCGCGCGCCCGCTGTTCGATCATTTGCCAGAGTGCGATATCCGGAGGTGCAATATCTGACATACCCTGGATGGGTTGGTGCGATGTGGAGGCCATGTCTAAATGCCGGTAATCTTCTGCTTCATGATTTTGCCGGGCTTGAATTTGACGACACGTCGCTCGGGGATCGTCACGACATCTTCCGGCTTATTGGGATTGCGACCGATCCGGGCTTTACGAACATTAATTTCAAAGACGCCGAAATTGCGGAATTCAACGGTTTCGTTTTTTTGCAACGCTTCGACAATGTAGTCCAACGACTTCTGGAGAATGGCTGCAACATCCTGCTGGATGAGACCCGTCTCGTCAGCAATGCGAACTACTAAATCTCTTTTTGTCATGGTGTCCACCGATCCCTTTCGAATTGTCTTGGCCGTAACAAGTTACAGCTTTGAACAGGCCGCCAATCTTAGTGCGGCTATGCGTAGGGTCAAGCCCTATTCCGAAACGTTTTGCTCACCGCGCAGAAATTCCATGAAAAATCAGTGACACGATCATTCCGAGAAAGGTCAGCAACGCGAGCGTTTTGTTAAACAGGTAGAAGGTATCAACCGGTTTAACCATGAGTGCCGGAACCCCTGCTTCAATGTGCGTCGAAGATTCAACCAGAATCCGGGTAATCACACCGCGCAAAACTTCTTCGCCATGCGTAGTGGTCCAGGTGACGTCTGTGTTTTTAGCGATGCACGACTCCAAGTCAGCCCGCGCCTTCATCAGAACGTTCAGCTTTTCTTCAACCGCCGGATCTTTGGCCGTTTTAGCGGCTTCAAAAGCGGCTTCGGCTTCGGCCACTTTGGCGCGATAGCCTTCATCGTAGAGGCTGGCCAGTGGCACAGCATTCCCTTTGATCTCATCCCCCGGCTTAACCAGGATATCCTTTACAACGCCCGAAACTTTAAAGGGAACAGGAATCTCTTGCGGATGCTTTTTCAAAACCTTTTCGGTCGGGAACCATGCATCACGTATAGACCAGACACAGAGGAACCCGCAGAAGACGGCGGCGACTAAAAAATCTTTTGTTCCCTTAACCTGATTGAACCTGCCTTTTGCCATGTCGTGCCCCCTCAGTAATGGATTAATAACTTTTCGCGAAAACCACGCGGCCTTTGCTTGGCTTGCCACTAACAACACACGCCCCAGTGCCGCTTTGTTCATAGTCGAACGGAATACAACGGATCGTCACAGACAATTCGTCATTAATTTTTTTCTCGGTCTCCTCGGTTCCGTCCCAGTGTGCCAGAGCAAAGCCGCCGCGACCTTTGAAAAATCCGACAAACTCGTCCCAGCTATCGATCGTTCGGGTGTTTTCGGCGCGAAACGCCAGAGCTCGACCAAAGAGATTATTCTGCATATCGGTGAGGACATCAGCGATTGCCGCCACAAATTCCGCGCGGGGCTGTCCGTATTTTTCTTTCGCGCTTTTGTCGCGGCGGGCCACATATACCGCGCCGTTTTCCAAATCGCGCGGGCCGATTTCAACACGCACGGGAATTCCCTTCTTAACCCACTGCCAACCCTTCTCGCCGGCATTGATGTCGCGACCATCAACGACAACCTCAACCGGACGTCCGTCGTAGTTCTGAACGCGGAGCATCGCGGCGGTTTCGTTGCAGTACTGCATAATCTTTTCTTTATCCGCGTCATTACGGATAATCGGCAGAATCACCACATGCGATGGAGCCAGGCGCGGCGGCATAATCATACCGTCGTCATCGGCGTGCGTCATAATCATACCGCCGATCAGCCGTGTTGAAACACCCCACGACGTGGTCCATGCGGTTTCAACCTTGCCTTCGCGCGACTGAAATTCAATGCCTGAAGCTTTGGCAAAATTCTGGCCGAGGAAATGACTCGTTCCCGCCTGTAGCGCCTTGCAGTCCTGCATCAGCGCCTCAATGCACAGCGTATTGACCGCGCCCGGGAAGCGTTCACCCGCCGTCTTTTCACCGGTCAGCACCGGCATCGCCATATACTCTTCGGCAAACTGCTTGTAGACGTTCAGCATCTTGACGGTTTCTTCCCACGCCTCTTCCTTCGTCTCATGGACGGTGTGCCCTTCCTGCCAAAGGAATTCCGTCGTGCGCAGAAAAAGACGTGTACGCATTTCCCAGCGCACTACATTCGCCCACTGATTGATCAGAATCGGCAGGTCGCGATAGCTTTGCACCCACTTGGCGTACGTCGCGCCGATAATGGTTTCGGACGTTGGACGAACCACCAGCGGCTCTTCAAGTTCGCCGGCCGGAATCAGTTTACCGTTCGGTCCGACTTCGAGTCGGTGATGCGTGACCACTGCACATTCCTTGGCAAATCCTTCGACATGCTCGGCCTCTTTCTCCAGATAACTCAACGGAATAAACAGCGGAAAATAGGCGTTCACATGGCCGGTCGCTTTAAAATAGCGATCCAGCGCCGTACGGATATTTTCCCACAGCGCGTAGCCCCACGGTTTAATCACCATACAGCCGCGCACATCACTGTTCTCGGCCAGCTCGGCGGCGCGCACCACCTGCTGATACCATTCCGGATAATTCTCTTCTCGTGTCGGTGAAATTGCTGTCTTCGCCTGCTTTGCCATAAAAGGTTCTCCTGAAAAAATGAAGCGATACCCTACACACGCATTCACGGAAGTTCACGCAAAAACTTTTTTTCCAGAGTTTGGAAAAGCCGGATTACTGCATAAACGCACGGACAAGACGGGCTTCTTCGTAGGTGACCGTGCCGTTGGCCGCTTCAACGACCTGCCCAAGCGTATCGGCATGCAAGCGAGCGAAAAGCTGTTCGATTTCGATCCGTTTGGTGGGATCAACGAACTGATCAATGTCGAGTGTTTCACCTTCCGCGAGTAGCTTTTCAATGTGCTGGCTGATCGTGCCCGGCGACAGAATCCGATGGCTGGCAATCTGTTCGATATTCATTCCCTGCTTTGCGAGTGCGAGCGTTTCGCGAACGGTGTTTGTTTTAGTTTTTTTCCGAACATTGGAAACCGGAACCTGAAGGATAGAGCGCTCGGCAGTTTCCTCCGGATGGGCTTTTCGATAGGCGCGAATCACAGTCAGAAAAGAGCTCCCGAACCTTTCCATCTTATTGATCCCGACCCCTGAAATCATCCGCAGCGCATCGGGGCTGTCCGGGAAATAGCGCGCCATTTCGTGGAGGGTTTGGTCGGAAAAAACAACGAACGGCGGAACGCCCGAGTCCTGTGCAATCCGTTTGCGGGTGGCGCGCAGTTCGGCGAAAAGACCTTCGGAGAAATCATCCGTCGAAGCCGCAGGCCGTTTACCTTGCGTCTCTTTCTTCCGCAAAACCCGGAAGGGCTTTTCGCCACGGAGAACGGCCTGCCCCTTTTCGGTAAGCTGAAAAGCGGGATATTGATCGTCGGACGGACGAATGCATTCCTGCCCGGCCAGATCGTCGATGATCCGCCGCCAGTGGCGTTTGTCTTGGTCGCGACCGACGCCGTAGGTTTTCAGTTTTTCATGCCCGAACTGCCGAATGCGCTGCGTATCGGCACCGACCACAATGTCGGCGATATGAACCGCCCCGAATTTTTGTCCCGAGCGGACGATCGCGGATAAAATTTTCTGCGCATCGACGGTCGCGTCGAGGCGCTCCACATCGCCGGTACACACATCACAGGTTTCGCAATCGTCTTTGGGATATTTTTCGCCGAAGTAGCCGAGAATGCTTTTGCGCCGACAAACGTTGTCCTGAGCAATCTGCACCATTTTATTGAGCTGATGAATTGCCATCTTCTGCTCAACAACCGACTCCATCTGGTCGATGAAGTAGCGGATTTTCGAGGTGTCGCCCTGTGAAAAAAAAAGGCAGCAGTGCGCGGGTTCGCCGTCGCGCCCGGCGCGGCCGGTTTCCTGATAATAGCTCTCCACATTCTTCGGAAGATCACCGTGCAGGACGAAACGGACGTTGGATTTGTCGATCCCCATTCCGAACGCGATGGTGGCAACAATCACATTGACTTCGTCGCGATTAAACTGCTCCTGATGGTTATTGCGGTCTTTATCGGAAAGCCCCGCGTGATACGGCAGCGCACGGATCCCCTGTGCTCTCAGAAAGTCAGCCGTGGACTCGACGCTCTTGCGCGTGGCGCGGTAGATAATTCCGGAATCTTCGGGCCGCTCGCGCAGAAACCGCAGGATTTGCATATCGAGATGTTCTTTAGGCTCAACCTGATAAAAAAGATTCGGTCGATCGAACGAGGCGCGGACAAGATGCGGTTTGCGCAACCCCAGCTTCTGAATGATATCGTCCTGCACCTGATGCGTCGCCGTTGCCGTAAAAGCCGCCACCGCCGCTTTGGGAAACAGCTCAATGATGCGGGAGAGGGAAAGATAGTCTGGCCGGAAATCGTGGCCCCACTCAGAAATGCAATGCGCTTCATCGATGGCAAAAAAGGAGATATCCAGCTTTTGCAGCACCGCAATAAACTCCGGCATGGCGAAGCGTTCGGGCGAAACGTAGAGCAGATCGAGCTTCCGGTTTTCCAATGCCTGGAAAACACGGGCGCGTTCTTTACCCGTCAACGAGCTGTTCAGCAGTTCCGCCTTCAGTCCGGTCGATTGAGCGGCATCGACCTGATCTTTCATCAAGGAGATCAGCGGGCTGACGACAATACAAAGCCCGTTCAGCATGTGCGCGGGAAGCTGATAGCAAAGCGACTTGCCGCCGCCCGTCGGCATCACGGCAAACACATCGCGACGCTCCAGCAACGCAGAGACAATGGCTTCCTGATTTGGACGGAACCGATCAAAACCAAAAATCCGTTTCAGTACCGCAAGCGCTTGCGCCATCATTCCCATACCGCCTTTACCTTGGGATACGTTGGAATGATCCGGTCTTTGGTTAAAATCGTCATCCCGTGTTTTTGCGCCGTGGCAATCAAGATGCGGTCGAACGGGTCGCAGTGGATCGGCGGCAGTTGAGTTGCCGCCAAAGCAATCTGCACATCGACCGGAATCTCGTGAATTCCAAAAAGTTTCAAATTATCGAAAACAAACTCTTCACATGACCCGTATGTGTTGATTTTTCCCGCACGGGAAAGCAAGCCGATTTCCGTGGCCGTAATCGAAGAGATAAATAGTCCTGCCGGATCATTTAAAATCAACCCCAGCGCCCTTGCAGAAAGCAACTCCCTATTCGATGCCAGCCAAATGAATGTGTGCGTATCTAATAGAAGCATCAGCGATACTCCTCCGGCCACAAATCCTCGGTAGACTCAAGCGGATCACACAAATACACTGCCTTGCCATTATATTTGGGAAGAGGATCCGGCAGTGACGTCTTCGTATTTTCCTGATGCACCACAATATCGACCACCGGCTTATTGTTCCGGCAAATGGTGTACGGCACTCCGGTTTCCTGCACCTGATTGATCAGCTCGGACAGATGCGTTTTGGCTTCATAAATATTGATTCGCTTTTCCATTCCCAACCTCCGTCGAAAGTGTAGTTGGTCAAGTTGGTTAGATCAATACTTATTCGTTAATCAATCCCTTTTCAAAATTCGCTTTCAACTCCGCAATGCGCTTCATAATCAAATCGCCGATCAGCGAATAGGCCTCCCGCCCTTCGCCCAGCCCGCGGATTTCTTCCTGCGTGATCAGCTTTCCGAAAATCACGCTGACCGGCAGATGTTTCAGTCCGCCGCTATTTTTCGACCACGCTTCATAGGAGCCATGGACGTAAACCGGCACCACCGGCGCCTGCCCTTTTGAAACCAGAAAGCCGATCCCCGGCTTCGCCGGTTGCAAAGTTCCGTCCGGCGAGCGCGTTCCTTCCGGAAACAGCGCCACCGACGCTCCGTCCCGCAAAAGCTGAATCGCCGTCTTCATCGCTTTGATGTCGCCCTTATCGCGGTCGAGCGGAATCACGCCGACGCGGCGCAGAAACGCACCCATCAACCGTTTCCTGAACAACGTATCGCGTGCCATAAAATGGGTCATGCGAACTTTACGGCTGGCCGCGCCGACTGCGGGCGGATCGAGATAGCTGGCGTGATTCGAAGCGATAATCACACCGCCGGTTCGCGGCACATTTTTGATGCCGTAAATTTTATACTTATTGCAAACCGTAAGGCACATCCCGAAAACCGCACAGGTCATACGGTACCAAATCGGGTTGATCATTTTATCGCTGCGCGGTTTCTCGAGCTCGGCAATACGCGCCATCAGAATGCGCGTTACCTCTTCGATTCCGTGTTCGGAGGTGTCGATCACATAGGCGCCGTCCGCAATTTTCAGCGGAGCGGTCTTGCGCGATGAATCTTTTTGATCGCGCCGCTGAAGCGACTCGAGCACTTCCTGCGCTTTTTCCGTTTCGCCGACGGCCACCAGTTCCGCGTGACGGCGTTTGGCGCGTTCCTCCGGATTGGCATCGAGATAAAATTTATACGGTGTTTTCGGAAACACCACAGAAGCAATATCGCGGCCTTCCATCGCCAGCGATCCCATCTTTTTCAGCTTACGAAGACGGGCGACCACAAACGTACGAATCGCCAGCATGGCGGCAATATCTGAAACCGCTTCGCGCACTTCCTTGCCGCGCAACGCTTCGCCGGGGTCAACACCGTCAATCGTGAAAACGACCGCGCGGTCGCGCACTTCAAACTTCCACTTTGACTTCAGCAAAACCGGAAGCACCAGTAATGGATTTTGGGTGCACACACCTTCCTGAATCATCTTCCAAGTCACACCGCGATACAAAGCACCGGAGTCCACATAGATGCAGTTCATCCGCTTTGCCACTTCACGCGCCACCGTCGATTTGCCGGAAGCTGCCGGCCCGTCAATTGCAATAATCCGTTGTCTGCTCATTCAACCTTTCCACCCAACCATTCTAAATGGCTCCAAAAATCAGGATAAGATGTCGCCACGCATTCCACCTGCGCCAGTTTGACCGGAGCATCCGCGAACGTCGCCAGCATCGCCATGGACATAGCAATCCGGTGGTCGCCGTGCGAATCCAGCGGCTCTTTTGGCGTGTGCAGTCTTGCCGGACCATGAATCGTCATACCGTCTGCATGTTCATCCACTTCAACGCCAAAGGACCGTAAATGTGCCGCTGTCACCGCAATACGATCCGACTCCTTTACCCGCAGTTCCGCCGCATCACGGATTACCGTATCGCCGCTCGCCAGTGCACCTGTCACCGCCAGCATCGGCAGTTCATCAATCAAGTTTGGAATTTCATCACCACCGGTTTCCGTTCCGTGCAACCGTGTGCCGCGAACCAGCACCGTACCGATCGGATCGCCCTGTTCTTCGGTCATTTCAATTTCAATCAGCGCGCCCATCCGCTTCAAAACATCCAGCAGCGCCGTGCGCCGCGGATTCAGTCCAACGTCGCGCACAGTCAGTTCTGCGCCGGGACGCGCCGCAACCGCCGCGATCCAGAATGCCGCGCTCGAAAAATCTCCCGGCACTGTCAGCTTACGGGCTTTGATTTGCGGACCTTTCGGGCCAAACCCCTGCAGACTGGTCTCCGGCCCGGCGATGTGCAAAGGAATCTCAAATGACTGAAAAAGTTTTTCCGTATGATCACGTGTCGGGCGCGGCTCAATCACCGTTGTTTTGCCTTCCGCAAAAAGTCCGGCCAGCAGGATGCAGGATTTCACCTGCGCCGAGGCCATCGGTAATTCATACCGGATACCATGCAACGGCGTACCGTGAATGGTTAACGGCAACGTGCCCACCTCTCCGGTCAGATCCAGCTTTGCGCCCATCAGCTCTAGCGGTTTTTTAATGCGACCCATCGGGCGGCGTGAAAGCGAAGCATCGCCAGTCATCGTTACGGTCATCTTCTGTCCTGCCAGCAGGCCAGCCAACAAGCGGGTGCCGGTTCCGGAATTGCCCATATCAAGCGGATTGGCCGGCTCCTTAAATTTTCCGCCGGTGCCGGTGATTTTCAGAACGTTGCCTTCAAACTTTGTCGAAGCGCCCAGAGAACACATCGCACTCAGCGTACTCATGGCGTCTTCACCGCGCAGAAAACCGTGCACTTCCGATGTGCCTTTCGCCAGCGCCGCCAGCATAGCGATCCGCTGTGAAACGCTCTTGTCGCCAGGAACGCCCAGCTCACCGCCGAATTTAGCCACAGGATAAACTGTTTTCGAATGCATCAGCCGAGTAACTCCTTGCGTTTGTCACGGGCGGCGGCGAACCAGTTGGCCAGTTTCTCGCCATCACCCTCTTCGATCAACGCGGAAAGAGCATCGAGCTGTCCGCGAAAGTTGGATAGCGCTGATTTCAGCGCAGGCGTGTTGGTGCGAACAATATCGCTCCAGACCTGCGGAGAGCCTTCGGCAACACGCGTCGTGTCGCGGAATCCGCTACCGCAAAATAAGCCGTTGTCGCCCGCCGAAAGCGCCAGCGCCGCCGCAACAACATGAGGCAAATGGCTGGTTGCCGCCAGAATACGGTCGTGCAAAACAGCATCCATAACCGTCACCAACGACCCCGCACTTTTCCAAAGATGGGAAACCTTCTCGATCGACGCTTCATCCGCCAGCATCGGCGGCGTCACGACGGTCACCGCACCTGCGTATAAATCAGCATTACCCGCCTCAATGCCCTGCTGCTCCGAGCCGCAGATTGGATGAGACCCGATAAACTGCACATTCATTCCTTCGAGCGCACAAATCATCAGCCGGTTCAGTTCCTCTTTGGTACTGCCGACATCCGTCAGAATGGCACCGGGTTTAAGTCCGGCACGACAGGCTTTGGCCAGTTCAGGAATGGTTAATACCGGTACGCAGAGGACAACGATATCAGCATCCCTAACGGCCATGGCCGGATCGGCAAAAACCGCATCGGCAATGCCAAGATTCAGGGCCGCGTCACGGGTTTCCTGACGACGGGCATAGACGTGAATGCGCACTGGTACGTTACGCTTTCTCAGCGCTAGCCCCAGCGACGAACCCATCAGTCCGCTTCCTAGTATTGCAATTGTCAGCATACAACGCTCCAAAGGTGAATGGGGAATCTACAAAACCGGACTCCGGAAACAAAGTATAAATGCACACCGGCCCGAAAAACCTGACGCGGGAAATTGCCTCTATAATGAGTTTCGCTGTCTTTTTAATTGTTATGCACCATCTGATTCCGTAAAAACGTCCTGCGTTTAATGCAAAAGCTTCTACAGCATATATTAATTGGTCTGGTGTGTTTACACCTTCTTCCGGCTTTCGCAACGGAAAGTCCGGTTCCGCCGCTTCGCTGGATGGGCCATTGGAAAAACGAAGGTCTGCGCGAAAAGCTGGTTCTGGATGTACTGAACGACTTCTCCTTTCAAAATCAGGAAATTCCGATCCAATTTGCATTCGCCGACGATGTTCTGCCTAAAAAAAACCATGAGGCCGAAGCGGAATTTCTTGCGAATATGATCCGTTCAGGGGAAATCACCTGGGATGTCGTCTGGCTGGATGATTTAATTTATAAACGTGTGGCCGACCTTTTAAACGATCCGGATTGGGGAAGGAAGCATCTGGTTGACTTTGCGGAGGTTCCCGGTTTCAAGGAAACACAAAAAGCGTTTCTTGTTGAAGGGACGAACTGCCACCGGCAAACCGGCGGAATTTTTATCGGCCCTTATATTGAAGGCTTTTTCTATGCGCTCTGGTACAACACCGCTGTGGCGGAAAAACTGGATATAAAAATCCGCGAAGAAGAAATGACGGCGGAAAATCTCATCCAGTATGTGCAGCGAGTAGATGAATACAACCGGACATCCGCCGTCCCGATCTCGGCGTTTGCCGACTTTGAGTATTCCGGATCATTCGCCCGTCTGGCGTATAACCTCTATCTTTCTGTACAACCGGACGGCACAGAAAAAAATGATTCAGCACTCCGGCAGGTGCTGGAAACATTTGAGAAACTCGGTCAGCACCATCCGGTTCTGACAAATCAAACCAATATGACGTCCTGGCTGGATGCTGCCCAGATGCTGATAGAAGATAAGGCGCTTTTCATGTGCGAACCGACCTGGCGGTATAATTCGATTCAGAAAAACTATCCGCAGCTTCTCTCTAAAATGCGCCTGGCTCAACTGCCCGGGTTTAAAAAACAGCAGTATTTTGTGGGTGGATTCATGCCAGTCTGGGCCGTCATGAAAAACAGCCCCAACCGGGACGCCGCAATCCGGTTGATGCAGTTCTGGAGCCGTCCGGAAATTGCCGAAAAATGGGTTCGGTACACAAAAAGCCCGACCGGGCTTGCAGGCAACCTTTACGATCCGGAATACGGTCAGGATATTTTCGCCGAGTATCAGCGCAAACTATCAGCCACCCGCACGATGAAGCCGGACATTTTTGCACTCGACCGGAATGCGTCTCCAGCCTATCTGATGTTCGATTATCTCAGCGAGTTGCTGCAAGGCAAGTTGACAGCCGCGGAGGCCTACCGCAAAATCACGAACGAACCGAAATGAAAAAGATATCAACTTCTCTGACGTTTAAACTCGGGCTGGCGATTTTTATCGTCACCTCCATCAGCTTTTCCGGTCTGGGAATTTTCTATACAAAGCTTTTCTCGCAGCAGATCGACCGGCAACTGGTTACACAGGCCTGGATTCCGGGGCGGCTCATGAACCAGCAAACTCTTCCGTACAATACCGCCCGCGATCTGTCGGCACTGTCCGGACTGATTGGTGAAAAAGTCCTTTACGCCTCCGTCAGCCGCCGTGACCACCTTGTCTATTACTGTTCTGAACCGGCGCGCGAAGGAACCTATATCGACACGTTGAATGAACCGAGATTCATACCCAGCGCCACAACCGAAACCATCATCAGCCGCCGCCCGAAAAACGGCGCGGCATATCTTGCCATTTCGACACCGCTATTTTCCGACGGCAAATATCTGGGCAATCTCTATCAGGAAATTGATACAGGGAACGCCATCATGGAAAAGAAAAAGAATGCCGCCATCTTTTTCT
>CAZSSI010000004.1:14043-21882 GCA_964609345.1 uncultured Verrucomicrobiota bacterium
ATTGATACAGGGAACGCCATCATGGAAAAGAAAAAGAATGCCGCCATCTTTTTCTGCGGCGGTCTGGTTTGCGTTTTGGCAACCACTTTGGTTGAAGCGTTTCTGACTCGGAAGCTGACTGCCGCACACCACCTCCTCTAGTGTCTAGGGATGGTTGCCGCCGGAAGTTGCGACAGTAAGCCGAAGACGACCAACTCCATCCGACGGCGCAATAAAGCAGCTCCACACACCTCAGGCATGACCGTACTCCAGAATTCGGGTCTCAGCTCTGAACAAAGGTCAGCTTGTCGTCAGCCAGACCTACAGCCACCGGTTTATCGCTCGTAACTTCACCGCGCAGGATGGCTTCCGCCAGCGGATCTTCGAGATTGCGTTCGACCGAACGGCGCAACTGCCGCGCACCGTAGGCTTTGTCGAATCCTTTTTTGATCAGGAACTGTCGGGCTTCCTCGGATAGATTAATCGTGATCTTGCGCCCAGAAACCCGTTCCTGAACCCGGGCAATTTCGAGACCAAGAATAACCTCGATATCTTTTTCATTGAGCTGGCGGAAAACAATAATGTCGTCGAGTCGGTTGACCAGCTCCGGCTTAAACGTTTCCTTGCAGGCGGCCATCATGGTTGTCTTGAGCTTTTCGTAGTCGTTCTCTTCTCGCTCCGGAGCAAAGCCCAGTCCGCCTTTGGAAATGTGACTGGCGCCGACGTTAGACGTCATAATGACGATCGTGTTCCGGAAGTCCACACTGCGTCCAAGACTGTCGGTCAGGCGGCCCTCTTCCAGAATCTGCAACAGCATGTGCATGACATCCGGATGCGCTTTTTCAACTTCATCGAAAAGCACAACCGAATACGGACGGCGGCGAACGCGCTCGGTAAGTTGCCCGCCTTCGTCATGACCGACATAGCCGGGCGGCGAACCGACCAACCGCGATGAGGAAAATTTTTCCATGTACTCGGACATGTCGATCTGGATCAGCGCGTCAGGATCATCGAACATGAACCGCGCAAGTTCCTTGGCAAGCATCGTTTTGCCGACGCCGGTCGGACCGAGAAAAGCAAACGAACCGATCGGACGGCGCGGATCTTTCAGTTCGGCGCGCGAACGGCGCAAGGCACGACTGATGGCTGATACGGCTTCGTTCTGTCCGACAACACTCTTTTCGATTTGCGCTTCCATCTGGAGAAGCTTGGCGAGCGCCTGCTCGCCCATTTTATCCACCGGAACGCCGGTCCATTTGGAAACGACGATGCGTATTTCTTCCTCATCAACCGTCGAAAGATTTTCCTTCTGCGTTGATTCCCATACTTTCATGGCCGCATCGAATTCTTCCTTGGCTCTGCGTTCAGCATCGCGCATCGCAGCGGCCTCTTCGAACTTCTGATCACGGATAGCAGCATCTTTTTTCTGCTGTGCCTCGGCCAGCCGCTGGCGGATTTCCTGAAACTCCGGCGGCTTAACCATATTGGCGATGTGACTGCGCGCACCGGCTTCGTCGATCAGATCGATCGCTTTATCCGGCAGGAAGCGGTCAGGCAGATAGCGGGCGGAAAGCTTGGCTGCGGCCTCCAGCGCGGCATCGCTGATTTTGGTGTGGTGGTGCTCTTCGTATTTCGGGCGAAGCCCTTTCAAAATCTGAATGGTTTCTTCAATCGTCGGCTCATTGACCATCACCGTCTGGAAGCGGCGTTCAAGCGCGGCATCTTTTTCGATCGACTTGCGATATTCATTCATCGTCGTCGCGCCGATGCACTGCATCTCGCCGCGCGAAAGCGCGGGCTTGATGATATTGGCCGCATCCATCGTGCCTTCCGCCGAACCAGCGCCGACGATCGTGTGCATTTCATCAAGAAACAGCAGAACGTTTTTGGTTTTACGGATTTCGTCCATGACCGCTTTGATGCGCTCTTCAAACTGTCCGCGGTATTTTGTTCCGGCCACCATGAGTGCCAGATCGAGCGTGATCACTTTTTTGTCGGCCAGCAACTGCGGTACCGTGCCGTCGGCGATGGACTGCGCCAGTCCTTCGGCAATCGCGGTTTTACCGACGCCCGCTTCACCGAGCAGTACCGGATTGTTTTTCGTGCGGCGGCAGAGAATCTGAATGACGCGCTCAATTTCATTGTGGCGTCCAATGACCGGATCAAGTTCGCCTTTTTTTGCCATCTCGGTAAGGTCGCGTCCGAAGGCATTGAGTGCAGGTGTTTTGACAGCCTGCCCGTCAGCGGTTTTCGGCGGTGCGCCGTACGGCGGAGCCTCTTCCTCATTCACTTCCATCGAGCCGTCATAGTCCGGGTCGAGCATCGCCATAATCTCTTCGCGAGCTTCCTCTAAATCCACGCCCATATTTTCGAGGACGCGCGCGGCAATGCCCTCGCCTTCGCGGAGCAGTCCGAGCAGGATGTGCTCGGTGCCGACATAGCTGTGATTGAGCGAACGCGCCTCGCTGGTCGCCAGCGCCAGCACTTTTTTGGCGCGCGGCGTAAACGGAATGTTGCCGACCGTTTTGGTGTCCGTTCCAGTGCCGACGGCTTTTTCGACTTCCAGACGCAGACTCTGCAAATCGATTCCCATCGACTGTAGCGCACTGACCGCCACGCCGCTGCCAAGCGCGACGAGGCCGAGCAGGATGTGCTCGGTGCCGACATAGTTGTGGTTAAACTGCTCCGCTTCCTTGCGGGCCAGATGCAGTACTCGCTGAGCTCTCGGTGTAAAGTTTTCCATCGTTAACGTCCTCTCAAAATCGGATCTGGATTATTTTCCAATCTCTGTCCGTCTGCAAGCCTATACGGGCCGGCTGAGTCCGATGCAGAGCGGAATTTCTACTTATGCTTACGGAAATATTCAATGAGCCGGTTGGTGGAGGTGTCGTGCTTGAGCTCCGCATTACCTTCCAGTTCCGGCAGAATCGCCGAGGCCAGCACCTTGCCGAGCTGTACGCCCCACTGGTCGAAGGAAAAAATATCCCAGATCATTCCCTGCACGAAAATTTTGTGTTCGTAGAGAGCGATCAACTGGCCGAGCACTTCCGGCGTCAGTTTCTCCGCCATGATGGTGTTCGTCGGGCGGTTCCCTTCGAAGGTTTTATGCGGAATCAGTTCGGCATGCGTCTTTTCAGCTTTCAGCTCTTCAGCGGTTTTCCCGAACGCCAGAGCCTCGGTCTGCGCGAAGAAATTGGCCATCAGCTTGGCATGGTGGTCGCCGAGCGGATTGTGAGATTTCGCGAAGCCGATGAAGTCGCATGGGATCAGCTTGGTGCCCTGATGGATCAGCTGGTAGAACGCGTGCTGGCCATTGGTGCCGGGCTCGCCCCAGATGACCGGGCCAGTCTGCCATTCAACGCGCTTGCCGTCCTGCGTGATGTACTTGCCGTTCGATTCCATGTCGCCCTGCTGGAAATAAGCGGCGAAGCGGCTCAGATATTGATCGTACGGCAGGATCGCCTGCGTCTCGGCGTTGAAGAAGTTGTTGTACCAAATGCCGAGCAGCGCAAGGATCACCGGCATGTTTTCTTCAAATGGTGCCGTACGGAAGTGGTTGTCCATCGCGTGAAAACCGGCAAGCATTTTGCGGAAGTTTTCCGGGCCGACAGCAATCATCACCGGCAGACCGATTGCCGAACAGAGCGAGTAGCGTCCGCCGACCCAGTCCCAGAAGCCGAACATATTGGCGGTGTCGATGCCGAATTTCGAAACTTCGGCGGCGTTGGTTGAAAGCGCCACAAAATGTTTGGCAACGGCGGCTTTATCTTTCAGCGATTCCAGCAACCAGGTCCGGGCCGTTTCGGCATTGGTCATGGTTTCTTGAGTAGTAAATGTTTTGGAAGCGACGATGAAAAGAGTCTCGTCGGCATTCAGGTCGCGTAGCGCTTCGGCAATATGCGTGCCGTCCACGTTGGAAACAAACCGGAATGTCAGGTTGCGCTGAGTGTATGGCTTGAGTGCTTCATAGGCCATAACGGGGCCGAGGTCGGATCCGCCAATACCGATGTTGACGACATTTTTGATTGGCTTGCCGGTATAACCTTTCCACTCGCCGGAACGAACCTGGTTGGAAAACGCTTCCATCTGATCGAGCACCTTGTGGATGCCGGGCATTATATCTTCATCATCGACCAGCACCTTCGTGCCGCGCGGCGCCCGCAAAGCGGTGTGCAGAACGGCGCGATCTTCGGTGCGATTGATCTTCGCGCCGGTGAACATCGCCTCGATCTTTCCGCGCAGACCGGTCACATCGGCCAGATCAACCAGCAGACAAAGCGTTTCGTCGGTGATGCGGTTTTTGGAGTAATCCAAAAGCAGGTCGCAGGCTTCCAGCGAAAAGGTCTCGGCGCGCTGCGGGTCGGCGGCAAACAGGTCGCGCAGGTGTTTTGATTCAGTTTTTTTCCAGTGTTTGGAAAGCTCTTTCCATTCGGCAGATTTTGTCAGCATAGTTTTCTCCGGTTAAAATCAGGCCGCAGAGAGTAGCGGGTGCAGGCGGGCGGATAAACCCAAAAATACAGTAAAGTCCGCGAACGTGAGCTTGTTTCAGCAGGCATTTATGATAAAAGGATTGGGTTATGCGTAAACACCCAATCTACCTGTTGTTGCTCTCCGCCGCTCTGGCCGGATGCGGCAAACCTGAGGCCTCTGCCAGTGCGACCAACGCACCGCCGCAGGATCCGCTGCCGTCCGGACGAATTGCCACCCGCGTGGCCGACCGTCTGCCCCATATTCACCTGAACCGTGATGATTTTAACGCCGCAATTGCCACCAACGCGCTGAGTCTTTTTATCGATTCACTCGACTACGACCACACTTTTTTCCTCGCTTCCGACATTGCCAAGTTCCAGTTGCAGGCAACCAATCTGGCTAATCAGGTTGCCAACGGAGACACTTCCTTTGCTCAGGTTGTTTTCGACATCTTCAAGGAGCGGGTAACCAATCGTGTGGCTTACGTCAATCAACTGCTTGATAAAGGAATAGATACCGACACAACCGAAACCTACCGCTGGAAACGTGAAACGGTCCCTTGGCCCGCCGATCAAGCGGAATGGGACAATCTCTGGCGCAAAAAGGTTAAGAACGACTATGTAGCCCGGCTGGCGGCCATTGAGGCCGGAGAAAACGATACCGAAACCGAAGGCACCAACGTCGTTGCCAAGACCGCTAAGATTCTGTCGCCGGTTGAATTTGTCCGCGAACGCTACAAACAGTATCAGTTGCTGATCGAAAGCAACCTCGACAACGAAGCGCTATTACAACGCTATCTGAGCGCTTTTACTCACAGCTATGACCCGCACAGCGACTATCTCTCTCCACGCGGCGTAGAGGATTTTGATATCAACATGAGTCTTTCGCTGGTCGGCATTGGTGCAACACTGCGCAGCGAAGACGGCACGGCTAAAATCATGCAGCTCATCGCAGGCGGCCCAGCCGAACAGGATGGAAGGCTTAAGGCAGGCGACAAAATTGTTGCTGTCGCACAAGGCGATAAGGAGCCGGTCAGTATTCTCTACTGGCCGCTCAGCAAAGCCGTCCGCATCATCCGCGGAGAAAAAGGAACCAAAGTCGTTCTGACTGTCATTCCTGCCGACGATGCCACCAGCACACGTACCAAGACAATTGATCTCATTCGCGAGGAAGTGAAACTGGAAGCGCAGGCCGCAAAAGGCACTGTACAGGAATTCAAAGAACCCAATGGGGCATCCTACCGTGTCGGTGTTCTTACCCTGCCCGAGTTTTACGCCGACTTTGAAGGTGCCCGCAACGGCGATGCAACCGCACGGAGAGCGTCCACGGATGTACACCGCATTCTCAATGAATTCGCGACCAATCATCTCGACGGCGTCATTCTGGATCTGCGCAATAACGGCGGCGGATCATTGACCGAAGCCATTGACATTGCCGGCCTTTTCATTTCGGCCGGCCCTATCGTGCAAGTTCGCGAACAGCGCGGCGTCTCTGTTCTGCCGGATGGCGACCCGGATATCGCGTACGGCGGGCCGCTCGTTGTGCTGGTCAACCGGCTCAGCGCGTCAGCCTCAGAAATTGTGGCGGCGGCGTTACAGGACTACGGCCGCGCGGTAATCGTTGGCGACAGCAAAACGCATGGCAAAGGCACCGTGCAAACCGTCTATCCTCTTTCCAGACTCTCGGAGGACCTCGGCTCGCTCAAAGTAACCACAGCCAGCTTCTACCGCATTGCAGGCGGATCCACACAGCTCAAGGGCGTTGTCCCTGACGTGATTTTGCCATCACTCTACGATGTGCTGGAAATCGGCGAAGAATATCTGCCGCACGCCCTGCCCTGGTCGCAGGTGCGCAGTGCCTACTACCGTCCGTGGCCTGAATCCGTGAAACAGACCATTTCCAGTCTACAGAAAAACTCTGCGACACGCATGATAGGCAACCCGACGTTCACCACATTCCTTGCCCGCCGCGACCAGATTCGCAAGCGGATGGAAAATCCGGAAGTTTCACTGAAGGTTTCCGACCGCGTCGGAGAAATCGTCAGCGAAAAGGAGATGGAAAAGCTTCAGGACGAAACCATGGACACCAAAAAAGCAGATAAAGACGATCCGATCCTTGCCGAGACGCTCAACATTCTTGCTGATCTGGTGGATGTCAATTCAAGCAAAACCGTGGTTACTCAGACACAGCCTGCGAAGCCCGCTCTTCCCTGATTAGCTTAAGCGGGGTTGCAACCGGCCCGGAAAGGCGAGTTCGATTCCCTCTTCATTGAACCGGCGAAGCACAGCCAGATTAAACGCCTGATCAAATTCCATAAACGCCCAGTAGTCGGAAGCCGGAACAAACCAGTAGATCACTTGAATATTCAACGAAGCCGAATTGAAATCGTTGAAATGAACGCGCGGCGGCATATCCGGATGCATCTTCTGATTAGCGCGGTTCAACTCTTCTTTGACAATCGCCACCGCCCGTTCCATTTTTTCCGGCGGCGCATCACAAGCAACGGCGATATTGGCAGTCCGCTTAATAAAAGGCCGCCGAGTGATATTACGAATGTTCTTATTGGCCAGCTCGCCGTTAGGAATCGTCACCAGATGACCGTCAAATGTACGCAGACGGGTTGAGCGCATTCCGACTTCTTCCACTGTGCCATCAGTGCTGTCCACGCTGATGCAGTCGCCCATCTGAAATGGCCGGTCAGCAAAGATGACCAGCGAGCCGAAAAAGTTTTTAATCGTATCCTGCGCCGCCAGTGCAACGGCCAGACCGCCGACGCCAAGGCCGGCGAGAATTGAAGTGATTGGTTTATCGCTCAACTGCTGGGCAATTTGAACCAAGCCGAGAATCACCGTCACTGTGCGCAGTGTTTTGCGTACCACCGGCTCCATCATATCGTCCAGTGCCGTGCGCGTCTTTGTTCTCAGATGCCGAACCCACCAGCCGGAAAGTTCCGCCATCTGATAAACCACATACGTCACAACAATCGTAATCAGTACCGCCGTTACATCACCACGTAGCGAGCTTTTGATGGCTAACAGCCGCAGCGCCAGACAAACACCGATAACCGATGCCGGAAAAGTCGTCGAACGCGCCGCCAGCTCCAGCACCGTCCGACGCAGACTGCTCTGACCCAGCGGAGTTTTGCGGATGGCCTGCTCGCAGAAATATTTCATGAACCGTCCGGCCAGAAACCCGGAGAGAACCAGCAGAATCATCAGCAGGAAATCCCAGAAACTGTTTGTTTGTGCCGCTTGAGCAACGGTTGTTGTAACGACTGTCACTGTATTTGTATTCACTATGAAAACTCCTTTACGTACTTCGTATTGCGTACTGCGTATTATCCAATCGCGGACGAGAGAGATACGGAGTACGCAATACGCTACCTTCGAT
>CAZSSI010000004.1:21982-27997 GCA_964609345.1 uncultured Verrucomicrobiota bacterium
TACCATATCCTCCGAAAACCGCCAACCCCAATTCCCCTGTGTCGTTCCCGGCGTGTTCATCCGCGCCGCGCCAGCCAGTCCCAGCACATCCTGCATCGGCAGAATCGCCCACTTAGCTGGCGCACTCAGCGCCAACTCCGCCAAATCGTGATGGAACGCATCGCTACTGGTCTGCAACCATGTGCAGACGCATTGGCGCGTCTCTTTATCCAGAGTATGGAGCCAACCCGCTGTTGTATCGTTATCGTGCGTGCCGGTATAAACTGCCCAGTTTTTTTCGATTCCTTCCGGATGATAATCTGCGCGGGTTAAATCGTCCGCACCGAAGCGAAACTGAAGCACCCACATGCCGGGAAATCCGCACGCCTCACGCAGCGCTTCAACCTCTTCGGTGATGATGCCCAGATTTTCGGCAATCACATGCTCGTCGAGCCGGAATTTTTTTCCGAACTCCGGAAGCTTCCGAAGATTGCGTTCCAGAGTTTGGAAAAATTCGAGGCCTGGCCCTTTTACCCAGCGGCCTTTAATTGCGGTCGGCTCGTTCGCCGGAATTTCCCAGTAGTCCTCGAAGCCGCGGAAGTGGTCAATACGAACAATGTCGGTCATTTCCAGAATCCGGCACATCCGGCGCGTCCACCACTCAAATTTCGTTTTACGGTGAACAGCCCAGTCATAGAGAGGATTGCCCCAGCGCTGGCCGGTGGCGGAAAAATAGTCCGGAGGAACACCGGCCACCACCGACGGTGTGCCGTCGGCGTTCAGAAAAAATAGCTCTCGGTTTGACCAGACATCAACGGAATCGCCCGCCACAAAAATCGGAATGTCGCCAACAATCGAGATATCCAAACCTTTAAAAAACTCCGCCGTTTTTTTCCAATGTTTGGAAAGAATATATTGAAGAACCTCATGGCGGCGGATGCGCTTAGCCAGCTTCGGTCGCGTTTTTTCCAAGGTTAGGAAATCACGGTCGCGCAACCCGGCCGGCCATTCGGTCCACGGACGGTCTTCCTGCGTTTCGCGGATCGCCATGAACAGCGCGTAGTCGGCCAGCCAGTCGGCCTCGCGTTCGCAGAAGTCGTTAAAATCCGCGTCCGGCTCAAAGCGGTCGGCGACTTTGAACAGGATTTTTTCGCGTGCCTCGATCACCGCCGGGAAATCAATCTGATGCAGGTCGAATTCCGGAAATTTTTTCAGCTGTTTTTCGGTGAGCAGACCCTCTTCGATCAGTTCATCGAAACTTATCAGCAGATGGTTGCCAGCGAAGGCGGAAAGCGACGAGTACGGCGAATAGCCGTAGCCGACCGGCCCCGTCGGAAGAATCTGCCAAAGTTTTTGTCCGGCTTCGGCCAGAAGCTTGCCGAAAGCTCGCGCCTGCGGGCCGAGCTCGCCCATGCCCCAGCGCCCCGGTAGCGATGTGATGTGGAGTAAAATTCCGCTTTTGCGTTCAAAATTCATGTCATTCAGAATACGAAGAAGAACCGGAGAAGCAAACTTCTAATTGGATATGCACAAAAAAACCCGCCCCACATTGCGGAACGGGTTTTTCAAGCCGTGCTGACACCTTACCAGTTGACCACCGGTTTGGTGCTAGCCTTACGGATTTCCTGCTCGTCCGCCCAGACAATTTCGCCGGTTTTTAGATCCTTCAGGATCATGGAAAACTTGTAGTACTGGTCGGTCGTCCGCCCTGTCGTATTCTTAATTTCCGACAGTGTGCCGGTCAGGTACATGTCCAGAGCCGTTTGTTGTCCGGCTTTGACCGCCTTGGACGCATCAACCAGCCCCAGCTGGTTTTCCTGATTGATCCGCTCGACATCGTTGGCCGCTGTTCCGGTGGATGAACGATCCACAAAGCGGAAGACTCCGGAGCGCAGAAGCTGCATGCGTACCGATTCGGTCAGGCTGACCATGTCGATATGTTGTGCCGTGCGGTTTTGCATCGGCTCAACATCCAGCACCGGCCGACGGCCGCTGACGAATTCCTTCACACCTGGAGCAACCAGCAGAGACTCCACCATTTTCTCGACCGTGCGGCGGATATCCTGCGGCTCGATTTTGGTGGTGGCGGCCGTACGATCCAGCGGTACTTCCTTAACTTGAGTGGCGCAACCGGCAAGAAACACTGCGCAACAGGTCAGACATAAAGAGAAATATACTTTTTTCATATTCATTTTTCCTTTTCGTTTATTCAGCTTGAGATGTTTCCCGGACGCGAAGTTTGGACGAAACGGCTGCGGGCGAGTTCGCCACGCCTGTCACGGTTACCGCATCGTGTCCTTCGAGAATCAAATTCCGGTAGGTCTTAGTCTGGGGATCGAGCTCCATCCCGTTGGCATCGAACCAGCAGATCCGGTAGTCCACACGAAGCCGCTTGTTGCGGTCAGATGCCACGGTAATGTGCACACGTTTAAGTCCATTGACTTCATCATACGCGGTATTTGTCACAAGTACCCTGTGCGCCAGCCGGGCGTTTTCTGTGATGATCATGGATGAACCGGTCAAATGGTCGGTTTTAACGATTGTTCCGGAAGTGTTCCGGCAGCCGATCAGGCTGGTCGCGCCGAGCGTCAGTACGGCTGCGGCGATTAGTTTTTTTGTGATTTTCATAGTTCGATACTCCCGCTCTTCTGACTGTTTACTGATTCACTCCCGGAGTCACGACGGCCAATCCATTAACCCCGTTTGTATTGAAAGGATTATTAAACTGTTGGTAGGTCGGAGGCAATCCTTTCCCGGACAGTGAAGCGGTCGCCACAACGGCGATGCCGCCGGTATCAGCGATCCAGACCAGCCGGGTTTCACCTTCGGCGACCGTCACCGGAATGGTTAACGGTGCGCCGCTAACCGGACTGCGACATTCCAGCGTGTGCGTTCCTGCCGAAATGGATCCACGGTAGAGCTGGGTCGCCATCGGAATGGAATACCATGCGCGGGTGTCAGAAGTGGAAGCCAGCGAAGAAACCGCATTGAACGCCATCATGCCCAGTTTCATCATGTCATCCTTCTGATTATTCACCACCTGCTGGGCCGCCACCTTCGTTACGGCGCGGGTGACATTACGCACCACGATGCCGGTCATTTTTTCTTTCAAGTCGCGATAGGCCAGCGACTGGAGATAAACCGCTGGCGACGCAACACCAAGCACGGTTCCATTGTCGGTGATGGTGAACGGCAAGGGTGTGTAGGCAGGATCGCTATAGAACGGAAAATCAATCGAGATCAGCGTGATCGCACCGCGGAAGTCCGGAATCGGGAGCGGAATTTTCTCAGCCTTACGCTGCGAGATCATCGCGTCTTCAACCAGTACGACAATTTCAGTTGAACCGCGCGTCAGTTTTTTCACATCCATGTTGTTCTGGAGAACCAGGTCAAGAAAGGCCTGGCGATCCTGCGTTTGCAGAAGGCGGAGAAAATCTTTTACAATGTCCGGATTCTGCGGCGACAGTTCCCACGCTTTGCGGTAACAAAGCGTGGCGTTGGCTGCATCGCCCTGCTTCTCAAAGATCAGTCCGCAGAAATACCAGGCCAGACCATTTTCATGGGAACTGCGTGTCCGTTCCAGTGTCGGGCCCATCGTCGCCATCTTCGCGTTAACCGTATCCATCGCCTTCGCCTTCGTGGCATCCGACTGCGTCTGTGCGTCGGCAACTTCCTTGGAATATTTTTCCGCGATGGCGTCCTGCGCAAATACCGTCCGCCTCATCTCAACACTGGCACCTTCCGGATCGCCGCAGAACAAATAGTTCAGCGTCTGGTAATGAAGCAACTGAATGATTTCGTACGGCGAGAGTTCGTAGTTGCGGATTGTGTCGTCAGCAACCGTCGAAGCGGCAACGGTTGAACCGACCGAACTGATCTTAATTACCGGGCCGTTTTCGGTCGTCTCAAGAACCTTATCAATGGCCGTCGCGAAATCCGTTCGGCTTCCGGCGAAGTCGCCTTCGAGCATTTTGATACGGCCGCTTTCGAGATAACCGAGATCTTTGCTGAATAGGCTGGTCTTCAGTTTTTCAGACCACTTCAATGCCGAAGCCGTGTCGCCGGATTTGAGCCGGTTAATTGCCATTCCGGCATTCTGGCTGTGTGTCGCGCAACCGGCCATCAACAGAATCAGCCCAGCAAACAGCGAACTCCAACACGTCTTAACGCATGTCATCAATATGCCTTATTATTGACCAACGGCATTAATCAGCCCGTTTTGGCGGAGTTCGTTCTTTTCCAGGTTGATCTCGTTGCCCTTATTGCCGACCGACACATCGCGCCATGCGGCGGTATCAAAATTAACTTTCACACCTTTGAGAGCCATCGCTTCGGCGTAATCCTTGGCAATCTGCGCTCTCATTTTTTCCAGCGACTGGAACTTCGCCATACCGGCATCAGAAAGTTCCAATCCGATCTTAAAGTTGCTTCCGTTCTGGATATTGACGGTCTGCTGCCAGTCCTTCATCCACTGGCGCGAAACCTTCATCTGATGCAGACCCGGAGAAACCTGATAGGTTCCCGGCGACGAACCGACTGCGGCACCGTCAATCTGAACCGTGGCTCCGCCGACAACTCGGCGCATTTCGTTGAGCAGCTCATTCGGAGCGCGTACGCCAGATTCCAACCCCTGAATTAATTCATCAATCGTTGTGCTGACGGAAAAGCTGACCTGCTGAACCGGAGCCGCTTCGACGCGCCGCCATGTTTTGGATTTTTCGGCAATCTTTGCGCCGGTGTCACTGGCCCAGGCATCAAGCAGGTCGTTGTAATAAACGCTGGCGTCTGTACCTGCGGCACTGTCACCCGGAACCGGAACTTTACGCGTCCAATTATCGCCATAAACCGAGGAGCCCTGTACGGCTTCATTCACTTTAACCGTCATGCGCAATGTGTAAGTGACCATCGGCTTGCCGCCGACGGTAAGGGCCGCGCGATCCGCCGCAATGATGGAAGCCACCATAACGTAGTCCGCACCGAGCATCTGGCCGACGCGCACCGTTGAGCCGCCGGTGAATACGCCTTCGACCAATCCGGCGCGTTCTTCGGCGGTTGTCACTTTAAACCGGTTGAAACCAGAAGCGATTTCCGCCTGATCCATAACAACCATCCCTGCTCCGGCCAGTTCGGCGGAGATGCGGTCGCGAACGCCGTCCACCATGTCGTCCATTCCGGCGACCTTGGTCTGGTTCTTGACGAAAATGGCAATCTTCGGATTCGGCACCGAAACCAGCGTGGCTTCCTGCACCGCGCCGACCGAGACAACCTTCATGCCGGGATTGGCGGCCTGGACCTGGTCTTTAAACGACTGAAGTTCTGCGGAACTTGCCGGATTAACCGGCTGAGAAACGGTCGCGGCATTCTGTGCAAAAGCAACGGCGCCGGTAAGACAAACAGCGGTAAGGATTGTTTTTATATTCATGGTGTTCCTTTAGATTAGAAGAAAAAGTTGATGACTGGCAGGAAGGGAATGTCGCTGTTTTCGATCACATTGACGACGCCGATCTGGCATCCCCGCATTAGACGTGTACGATTGACCACCCCGATCTGGAGTCCGGACATATCCTCCGCGCCGTTATAAAAACCGATCTGTAAAGCGTTCGCCTGCCGGCCAACCACATTAACCGTTCCGATCTGGAGTCCGGAGAAGTCCTTCTCTACATAGTTCACCACAAAACAGGCTTCCAGCCCGATCACATCGCCGGTTGCACGATTGACCAGAATACCGGCATCCAGCCCGGTTAAATTTCTACACTTGCCGTAAAAAACATCCAGACGCAACCCGCAGACATCCCAATTTGCGGCTGGAGCCTGCGCCGGGCTGAACCAACCCAGCATGAAAGGTGTCATAGGAGCCGGTTCTTCGGCTGAAACGGTTTGCGTGCCGGTGACCAGCACCAGCGCCAAGATCATCATTAACCACATATTTTTCATACTGCTCCTCCATTAGTGAACACATCTGGCGAACCAAATCTCGGGCGCATTCTGGGAACACACACACCGTAAAACAAGAAGAAAACATACCGTGAAATACCG
>CAZSSI010000005.1:0-24767 GCA_964609345.1 uncultured Verrucomicrobiota bacterium
TTCCCGCCAAAATCCGGCACCGACGGAGCGTATGCTGCACTGCTGGTCAGGGATTGAGCTTTCTGGAGTGCTCCGGCAAACGACTCGTCCCGCCGTAGCCTTGGCGGAGGAGGAAGTGCGACGGAGCTTTTCTCTATCGGCAGGAACAGAGCGGCCTCGCGCGTCGCTTTCGTCCGCACTCCAGAATTCTTCCCTCCGAAATCCGGCACCGACGGAGCGTATGCTGCACTGTTGGTCAGGAATTGAGTTTTTTGGAGTGCTCCGGCAAACGACGTGCGACGGAGCTTTTCTTTATCGGCAGAAACAAAGCGGCCTCGCGCGTCGCTTGCGTCCGCACTCCAGAATTATTCATGCGTGAAGTTTTTTGAGCGTCCAGGCCATGTTTTGTCCGAGGGTTTTGGCGGTTTTCGCGCCTTCGGCGTCGTTGGCTTCCACCGCGCCGATCGGTCCGCCGTAGCCGTCGTTCCAATAACTGGAGCCGACGACGAGCATTTCGTTAATCAGGAAGAAGTGATTGAGCGAGTCGAAGGTATGGATTGATCCGCCGCGCCGGGCGGCGACCATTCCGGCGCCGACTTTGCGCCGCAGTTCCATGCCGGGGCGCAAGACGTAGCCGGCCCGGTCGATCAGCGCTTTCATTTCCGACGTCAGATCGGCGAAGTAGGTTGGCGAGCCGAGCAGGATGCCGTCGGCTTCGCGCATTTTGCTGATGTATCCGTTGAACGCCCCGCCGGGTGCGTACGCTTTCAACGACACTCCAGTAGCGGTGCTCTTTGCCGTCTTTGATTCGCTTGGTTGCCCTCAAGAACATGCTCCAATTTTTCCACAGAAAAACAGAGCGTCAATCGGCAAGGTCTTCACTACAGCCCGTTTTGGAACACGTACCCCTGCAAATAAAGGACGAAACGAAGGTCACCCCCTCGAAAAAAGGCGGTTCATCCCGCGAATAGCGAAAGACGGGTTAATTTCGTATAAGCCCTCAAACGAACAGATTTCTCCGTATTGATCCGTCGTGCCGCAATATTTTTGGCTGTCCCGGCGGACAGGCGCCGTTCGCAGACCGTCCATTCCGTTGGATTCGTCAGCGCGTCGGTTCTGGAATCGTAACAATCCAGACCTCCTAACACTGCCTGATGGGGGGGTGCCCTGAAGAGTTGGCTTCGTTAAAACCCTACCCTAGAAATGTGTATCCAGTTTTTCTGGATACACACTCGGGGGAGGGTCATCGGTCTACCGATATGATTCCGGCACATAGCTACCGCACTTTTTATCGGCATATATTTTTTTAAATCTTGCAAACCGCTGGAGACCGTTTTCAATTGGTGTTTTCACCCAGTCATTGCCAATCAGGGGCGTGGCGTATTTTATGTAGTCGTCAGTTACGTCGTATCTGTTTTTTGTCAACCATTTCTCGGGGATGTGCCTGTCGGCATTCGCAACCAGCGCCAATGGAACCTTGTCGAAGTATACCTCATAGGCATCGCCTGGCTTGCGCAGGATGTTTGACATATAGCCCGTGCCGTCTTTCAGGGCTATTTCAACGGCGTGTACCGCGACCTTGTGCGCTTCGTCAAGGTCGACGTTGGAGGCGTAGACAGACACCATTCTCTGTTCAAGTCCTGAAACGTTGCCAAACGCCGGTCCATATTTTGAGAGCTTCTTTTTGTTCAGATGATTTACGAGCGTCTGGCATACGGTACTTTCCGATGCAGTATAGTCTATGTGGCCAAAACGGTCATGTTGCCAGCCTAAATCGCCGACATCAAATCCCTCGCTGACAACTACAATACAGCGCCCGCTACGTTTCAATTCATCGCTGACATTGTCTGTCAGATTGTCCAGAGATAGTTTGGATTCTGGCATATAGATATGTAATGGCATTTCTCGGTTTGGGTCACCCAGTCTTGCCGCCGCCGGAATAAAACCGGTCTTCCGTCCCATTGCCTGCAATACGAGGATAGGATTGTGAGTACAGCATCCGAGGCTTTCCTGATTGGTGTTCTGAATATAATTCGCCCAGTATCGCGCAATCGATCCGTAGCCGGGAGTGTGGTCAAGAAGTTTGAAGTCCTGATCGCCGACATCGTTGTCGACCGTCTTCGGTATCCCGACGACAGTTAAATCCAAATTATTTTTTTCGGCCAGCATGGAGACCTTGTTGGCGGTGTCCATGGAATCATTGCCGCCGATGTAGAAGAAATAGCCTATGTCGTGGGCTTTGAGCACTTCGATGATCCGGGCGAAATCCTCATGCTGGTCTTCTTTAAGCTTATATCGGCAGGTCCCGATTGCCCCGGCGGCAGGCGTGGTCGCCAACAGGGATATCTCATATGCGTCCTGAGCTGAAATATCGATCAATTCTTCCTGAAGAACCCCCTCAATGCCATGCCGTCCGCCATAGATTTTCCCGAATTCAGACGGATATGCGTGACAGGCGTTGATGATTCCGCGCAGCGAATTGTTTATTACTGGCGAAGGGCCTCCGGACTGTGCCACCAATACATTCTTTCCCATGTGAACCTCTCCTATGTTTATGCAATTCTAATACCTGATGTAAGTTGAATATACCCTCTACATTTACAGCAAAACTGTTAGAATTTCTAGTATAATAATGTATGTTTCAAATAGTGCGGCCTTAGATGGCGAACTTATTTTTAAACCTTAAGGATTTAATTTTATGTCTAAAACATTTCTTGGCGTTGGCCTTGGACCTATTCAGACCGGTATTTTTCTCGATGGAGCCTTTCGCGGTAACTTTGACCGGCTGGTGATTGCCGACGTGGATACGGCGCTGATTCAGGCCGTGCGCTCTAACGGAGGTGCGATTCAGATAAACGTCGCCTCGAATACGGCGGTTAATACTGAAACGATCACCGGCGTCGAAATCTATAATCCGTCCGTGCCGGAGGATTTGGAGAAATTGACCCTTGCCGCCGCGCAGGCTGACGAGGTCGCAACCGCACTGCCCAGCATCGCCTTTTTCAAATATCTCGGCTGGCTCAAAGAAGGCTTCGCGCAACAGCCGGAGCGCCGCCGCTTCGTCTATGCTGCCGAAAATCACAACCACGCCGCTGAAGAACTCGAGAAAGTCGTCGGCTCATTCCCGCAGACCCGCTACCTCAACACCGTCGTCGGAAAAATGAGTTGCATCTTTCCGGTCGAGGAGTGCGCCCGTCGTGGTATTCCAACTCTGACGCCGACGGCCGATCGCGGCCATCTCGTCGAAGCGTTTAATAAAATTTTGATTCAGTCGTGCAACGGAATTGCTGAACGTAAAACCGAAGGACTTTATGATAAAGTTGACCTGCTTCCGTTCGAAGAGGCCAAGCTTTACGGCCATAACGCCGTCCATTTCTGGCTTGGCATCCACGCGCAGGGAAAAGGGATTCAGTTTATGCATGAGTTGGCGGACGATAAAAACCTCATCGCCAACGCACGTCGTGCCTTTGTCGATGAATCCGGCGCGGCACTCTGCAAAAAATGGGCCGGGGTTGACGAACTCTTTACCGCAGAAGGTTTTGCCGCCTATGCCGACGATCTGCTCGTGCGCATGGTCAATCCGTTCCTCACCGATCGCGTTGACCGGGTCTGTCGCGATCTTGAACGGAAACTCAGTTGGGATGACCGGATGATCGGCACCATGCGCCTTGTGTTACATCAGGGATTTTCACCGGTTGTCTTTGCGGAGGGCGCTGCTTTAGCGGCCCGTAATCTGTTTGGAAATGATGTCGGGAAAATAGACGCCGGGTTCGAATCGCTTTGGGGTGTCCGGAGCCAAGAGGCCACCCGCGTCTGGCTGCAAATCAAGGAGTATCTGGCATGAATGAGAAAGCGCTGAAATCCTATATCGGAACCATGGATCAACTGGCCCGCATCCGCACGTCGGTGCTGGACGACGGGCGCGGGCGTGGAATTCGCATCGCGGATGTGGACAACGGCAGCGGCCTGCGCTTTACCGTGCTGCTTGATCGCGGCATGGATATCGGGGATGCCTCGTTCAACGGTATTCCAGTTGCCTATCAGACTCCCGTAGGTCTGGTTCATCCGTCGCATTTTGAGTCCGACGGATTCCGCTGGCTGCGCAGTTTCGGTGGCGGCCTGTTGGCCGGATGCGGTCTGCGTAATGTTGGCAGTCCTGAAGCGGAAGAGGGGATGCGGGTTGACGGCCCGCAGGGACTTCATGGCCGGCTCTCGAATACGCCGGCCGAAGACGTATCTGTGTTAAAAGGATGGCGGAACGGACGTTACGAACTCAGTGTGAGCGGAATGGTTCGTGAAGTGAGCTTTTTCGGTGAAAATCTGGAACTGCGCCGCACCGTCTCCACGGCGATGGGCGACAACACTATAGCGATTCGCGATGAGATCCGCAACGCCGGTGTGCGATCTTCGCCGTTGATGCTTCTTTACCATATCAATCTCGGCTATCCGCTGTTGAGCGAGGCTTCGGTTATTGAAGGCAGGGTGGCCCGCACCGTGCCGCGCAACGATGAGTCCGCCGGCGGAATCGGGGCGTGGAGCAGTTGTCAAAAGCCGTCTGCCGGCTATGCCGAGCAGTGTTTTGATCATGAGGTTGAGCCCGGTGCGGACGGGATGGCCCGCATGACACTCCGGAATCCGGTATCCGGGCGTGCTGTTGAGGTGGCGTACCGTAAAGCTGAGTTGCCGTATTTTACGCAGTGGAAAATGATGGGCGAGCAGGAATACGTCATGGGGCTTGAACCCGCCAACTGCCATCCGGACGGACAGGCTGCCGAAAAGCAGAACGGCACATTGAAAATTCTTGAGCCCGGCGGGACGGTTGAACATCTCGTCCTCATTTCGTTTAATTGAAAAGGATCCCGCGTTGATTCAGGCCGTTCGTGACAACATCGGCATGATTCAAATAAATAGTGCATCCAGTACCGCTGTAACAGCTAGCACGAGCTCCGGCTTCGGTCGTTCAAGGGGGCGCAAGTCAGCTCCGTTGGGTTGTATTCAGGTGTTTTTGGGGAAGCAGAAGTTCATGTTTCATCTTTCTGGGCGCAATCATCAAATCGTGGATTCAATCTCTACGCAACGGACATGCGCCCCGTCCAAGACTTCCCTGCACCTGAAGATTGACAACCCCAGACTTTTGCTTCAACCTCAAAAATCAGTTGCGATTAACTTTAAAGGAACGAGGCAAACTATGACAAATTGGATTGGCCGAGTGATGATAATGTGCTGTTGCTTTGTGGCATCGGCCCCTGCTTTTGAACCAGCAACCATTACACTGGATGGAGCGGATTGGTTTCTGGCAACCGATCCACAGGATGTCGGAAAAGACCAAAGCTGGTGGATAGAAGCCCGTGCCGGCGCCGCTATCACCCGGGTGCCTTGGGTCATCCAGGATCGTTTTCCTGGTTATCACGGCGTCGCCTGGTATTGGAAGCCATTCATCGCTCCCACCAATACGAACCCTGAAGGCCGTTCGTTACTGCGCTTCTGGTCGGTCAGTTACAAAGCGGATGTCTGGTTGAATGGAATTTATCTAGGCGGAAATGAAGGCACGGAAGTGCCGTTTGTCTTGGACGCCACTGCCGCGCTCCGTCCCGGCGTCAGCAATCTGTTGGCAGTTCGCGTGGTGGACCCGACGGGGACCGGAACGGATGGTCTGGTGCGCGGACAGATTCCCGGCGGTCAGGTGTTTCCTCATGGCGGCATCGAGGATTCGGTCGAACTTCTGTTTCGTCCTGCGGTTTATTTGTCAGACGTTTATGTTCAACCCGATCCAGCCACAGGCAAGATCGCGATTGACGCCACGGTTCACAACAGCCTCTCGAATACAGTGACGGCGACGATGGAATTCTCCGTAACACCCGCGGCTACCAATTGCATGATCACGCAACAACTTCCTAAAGGTGAAACCGTAATCCATGGCGAACTGCAAATCACAAACCCGCGCCTGTGGGATTTGCACGACCCGTTTCTATACCAGGTTCGCGCTCGCGTGAACGTGCAGAGCTCCAGCTCATTCGACGAACAAACCATCCGCACTGGCTTTCGCGATTTCCGGATTGAGAACGGCCATTTTCGTCTGAATGGGAGGCGCATTTATTTGCAAACCGCTCACACCGGACAACAGGATCCTTTTGGCTTACGGGTGCCGTTCAACCCCGATTGGCCGCTGGCGGACCTTCGCATGATGAAAGCGATGGGATTTAATTCGATCCGTTTTTTCCAGTCACTCGGGCTTCGGAAGCAGTTGGACTTAGCCGATGAACTGGGCTTTCTCATCTATGAGGAACCGCGTGGCGGCTGGCTGATTGATTATGCGGCCGATATTTATGAGCAGAGGCGCAACCGTTCCATCCGCGCGATGATTCAGCGGGACCGCAATCATCCCAGTGTAGTCGCTTGGGGACTGCTCAATGAAAGCCCGGCGGGTCTGCAAAAGAATTACCCAACGTTCATCCATGCCCGCAAATCACTTGACTTGATTCGTTCAAATGACCTCAATCGCCTGGTGATCCTAAGCAGTGGTCGGTGGGACGGTCAGCCGGATATTGGTTCGGTCGCAAACCCCGGGGCATTCAGTTGGCAGCATCTTCTCGGCAGCGAAGCCGAAGGTGCGGCAGCAATCACCCCGCTTTGTCTGCCCGGAGGACCCTGGCTTCCTCCGCCAGCCCTACCCATAGCAGGTTACATTGGAGCAATGGGTGATGTGCATGTCTATCCGCGTACGCCACACACGGCGCCGATTCTTCAATTCCTCCGCACTGTTGGTACGGGGACGAAAAATATTTTTGTTTCGGAATACGGAATCGCGAGTGCCGTGGATCTTGGTCGGATGTGCGATCTGTACTCCGAATACGAATTTTCCCATACCGAGAACGCGCAGAATTTTCGGAAGCGGCTGGGCTTGTTCATGGCCGATTGGGAGCGCTGGCGGATGGCTGAGTGTTTTGGTCAGCCGAGCAAATATTTCAATGAATGTTATCTCAGCAATGCCCGCCAACGTCTTGATGGCATCAACGCCCTGCGTGCCAATCCACACGTGGCAGGTTACTCGTTGACAGCAACCGTTGATACGGCCAACGCCGGGGAGGGTTTGTGGAATTTGTTCCGCGAGGTGAAACCTGGAATGTCAGAGGCCATGACGGATGCCTTTGCCCCGCTGCGCTGGTGTCTGTTTGCTGAACCACGAAATGTTTATCGTGGCGATGAAATCACGTTGGAAGCCGTGCTTGCGAATCACGACACGCTGCCGCCCGGTGCGCACCCGGCCAAGATCGAAGTGATTGATCCTGAGAGCAACATTATGTTCTCCAAGGAAGTCACCCTTAACGTGCCGGCAGCAGGTGTGGAGCCGCCGCTGGCCGTTGAAGCCTTTGCTCAACGCATGAAAGCCGACTGGCCGCCCGGAAAATATCTGCTGCGCGCCACCTTTGCCGACGGGAGAAAAGTGGCAGGGCAGGAAGTGGAGTTCCACGTGGATGCTGTCACCGCGATGCCGCCTGTGACGCAGACGGTCTGGGTTTGGGGTCATGACCCCGAACTAGTCCAGTGGTTGAACAGTCGAGGCATCCCCGCTCAACTCTTCACCACAGAATCGGCGCCGCAGGCCAAGCTCATCTTAGCGTCGCGCCGAGTGCCAGCGCCGGGCGGCAAGGTGGCATTTGACGCACTTATGAAACTTGTCGATGACGGAGCGCAGGTGTTCTTCCTCGAACCCGAAGTATTCACCAACGGCAAGAACCCCTCTGCTTATGTTCCTCTCAAGAACAAGGGCACGGCCGCAAACCCAATAGACACGAGTTGTTATTATGCGAAGGACGAGTGGGCCAAAGCACATCCGATCTTTGCCGGGATGCCGGCCGGCGGCGTGTTGGATTTCAATTACTATCGCGAATTGCTCCCCGACCAGCTCTGGCAGGGACAAGACACGCCTGCGGAGACCGTCGCCGGGGCTATAGCCACCAGTTCTGGCTACTACGCGGGCTTGCGGATAGCCATTTATGAACGCGGGCTCGGGCGGTGGGTTCTGAACACATATGAACTCCGCAAGAATCTGGGCGTGCATCCCGCTGCGGAAAGAATTCTCAGAAACACGTTGCTCTACCTCTCGGAAAAACCTGCCAGGACACTTCAGCCTTAGAGCATCGGCCTTTTAACCGCGAAGCGGATCCCTGCGGATCCCTTCCGGTTAATTATCCTAAATACAGAAATGAACTAACCACTAATACGGGATTACCCTAATTAATATTTTAACCCCAGATACCCTGGCGCGGCAGAACCGTTCATGGTGAATCACGATGAACCGCAACCAAAAAATTTTGACAAAATCATTTTCCCGGTTTGGCAGATTTACTGAGGCATGAAAACAGCCAAGGGCACACAAGACAAAAGCGCTCAAACTCATCCCGGGCAAAGCAGCGGCGGCTCCTTTAAGATTCCCCTGTTGTTCCACAAAAATATACGAAAAGCCTCATGAACCGTGATTAACCGTGAAGGCCTGTGGAAACCGAGATAACTGCTGAAACCGGAAGTTTCAAAACGAAAACAGGAAGTCGGGGCCGACTTATTGCGCTAGCTTGTAGCAGACACTTTGAGAGGGATTAACCCCAAACACGAACAGGGAATGGAAAGGATGATTATGAAGAATAAACCAAAAATTACACAAACGGCCTATCGTAAAGATCAATGGTATGTCAGTCCGTGGAACTTTTACCCGGAAGTGACCAAAGATTTCAAATTTGCAAAAAAAATACTAGTTCATGATGTAACGCTTCGCGAAGGCGAACAGCAGACCGGGATTGTGTATAACCGCAAAGACAAAGTCGAAATCGGTGTGAAACTGGCGGAGATGGGTGTGGATCGTATCGAGGCCGGGATGCCATCGGTTTCTCAGCAGGATGAAGATGCGATCAAAGAACTGGTTCAGATGAATCTCAAGCCCGACATCTTCGCATTCTGCCGTTGCATGGCATCCGATATCGTAAAGGCGAAAGAGTGCGGTTGCAAAGGCGCGATCCTCGAAATCGCCTGCAACCCTCCGTTTGTAAAAGCCGCTTATGGAAAAACAATGGACTGGGCCAAAAAAGCCGCGATTGAAGCAACTCAGGCTGCGAAGGAACTCGGACTTTATGTTTCCTTTTTTACCATCGACGGAACACGTACAGAAATCGATGTGCTGCTGGATGTTGTTGATGAAATTCAGACGGAAGGTCACATGGACGCGTTTGTCTGTGCAGACACCTTTGGCTGTGTCCATCCTCAGTCGGTTTACCATATGATTTCGAAAATCAAGAATCGCTTTACTGTGCCGGTTGAAGCGCATATGCACATGCATTTCGGCCTGGGTGCGGCGAACACACTTGCCGCTGTTGCTGCCGGTGCGGATGTGGTCCACATGAGTGTTTCAGGGGTCGGTGAAGGATCCGGTAATACGCCGCTCGAAGATGTTGTTCTGGGTATGAAATGTCTCTACGGCATTGAAACAAACGTAAAAACCGAAAAATTCACTGAAATCAGCAAGTTTGTCTGTGAAAAAACCAACAATCAGCAGTTGCCGCCCAACCGTCCGATCGTTGGACGTGATGTCTTCCGCGTGGAGTCTGGGATTGGTGTGATGTTCTTCAACAACGCTGCTGCAGCCGGTGACCCTGACATTGTCGGCTCCTATCAGCCAGGGTTGGTCGGACAGCCCGACTGGGAATTTGTTCTCGGTAAAAAGAGCGGACTGGCTTCCATAGATCGCGCACTGAAAGATCAGAATATTACCGCTGAGCTGACAAAAGAGCAGAAGGACGAAATCCTTCAGAAAATTAAGGCGCTGTCTATCGCCGAAAAGCGGTTGGTGACATCCAAGGAGTTCAAAACATTTGTTGATGAAGCTCTTGCTGCGGGATAATTCCCTCAGCAGCGGTTAGGATGGGAGAAGGTCGCTGATGATTTCCTTTAAACACACGTACATTGATTATCTGATTAAAAAAGCAAAGAAAAATCAGATGCGGATTGCCATCCCCGATGCGCAGTTTGATGCACGTTGTTTAAAGGCGGCGGCCTATGTCCATCAGGAAGGCTGGTTGCCGGTTGTTCTGACCGGCTCCCGCCTTAAAATTGAAGCATTGGGTCGCGCAAACGGCATTGATATTTCCGGCATGGAAATCATCGATCCGGATGAGCGATCCGATTTTTCTGAAATGTGCCAAGACTACGGAACCCTTCGTGCAAAAGAAAAACTCTCTTCAGGGCAGATTGAAACTCTTTTGCGCGATCCGGCGTATTTTGCCTGTATGCTTCATCGACGCGGTGAAGTGGATGGGGTTTGTTCAGGAGTTTATTATTCAACCGGCGATTTAGCGCGTCCGGCGATTAAGATTCTTGGACTGCAACCCGGTATATCGAAAATGACAGCATTGGCGGTCCTCGTGTTTGAAGACTGTCCGCTGGGAAAAAATCTCGTTTTCGCCACAGCGGACGGCACAGTTCTTCCGCGCCCGACCTCAGAGGAGCTCGCGGAGATTGCAATTCTTGCCACAGACAAAGCCGCAATGGTTCTTCCGGAAGTTCCGCGTGTGGCCATGTTGTCCTTTTCTACACACGGTAGTGCACGGCACGAAGAGGTGGATCGTGTCGTAAATGCACTAGAAATGGTTCGTGAAAAACGGCCCGACATTCTGATCGACGGAGAATTTCAAATGGATACGGCGCTTATTCCCTCTGTCGCGGCAAAAAAACTCAAAAAACCATCCGATGTAGGAGGGCGGGCCAATGTATTGATTTGGCCCGATCTGCAAACCGGCAACTGCGCCGGCAAAGCGCTTTTGATGATGGGGAACGGTCGCCTTGTCGGCGCGAGCTTCCTCGGCATAAACGGAATTGTAACCGACCACTCACGCGGGGCGACCGTTGAGGAAGTCATAATTAGCATCGCCTTTACCGGTGCACAGGAGAATCCTGCCTCATGAAAATGCTTGTCGCGAATGTCGGAAGTTCTTCATTTAAATGTCAATTGTTGGAAATGCCGTCCGAGACGGTGCTTGCGAAAGCCAAAGTCGAACGCATCGGCGAATCGGCGTCGCCGGTTGAGTGGACGGATCGAAACGGCAAAAGCTGTGCTGAAACTCCGCATCTGTCTGATGCTGTTTCCGCCATACGTTTTGTGTTGAAGGCATTCACGGATTCGGACAACGGGACATTAGCGAGCTTGGACCAGCTGGATGCGGTTGCGTTCAAGCCGCTTTGTGCGGCGGGGCATATCACCGGTGCGCAGTACATGACCGATGCGGTTCTTGAAGCGATGGAGGAATTTTCAGATTACATTGCTCCCATGCACAACAGAGCGTGTATTGATGCAGTAACGGCTTTTCATGAAGTGCTTCCTGAAACACCGAAGGTTGGGCTTTTTGAAACCTTCTTTTTCCAGAACTGGCCGGAGTATGCCCGTATTTATTCCATTCCATGGGACTGGACTCAGAAATATGATGTGCGCCGTTCCATGGGACACGGTTGCAGTCACTACTATGTCAACCGTCGTGTGGCCGAACTCACAAATCAGCAGCCTGAAGATTTTAATGACATTCAGATGCACTTGGGTGGCAGTTCCTCTCTGGCGGCTATCAACGCCGGTGAATCGATTGACGGATCCGGAGCCTTCACCATGCAGAGCGGCCCGCCGATGTCCATTCGCAGTTCAGATATGGACGGGTTTCTTATTTCTTATCTTTGGTCCAAAGGTGAAGGATCGCCAAAGGAAATTGTTGACCGGATGATGACAGAGGCCGGGTTGGCTTCAATTAGCGGAATCGGCTTCGATATACGCGATCTGCTCAAAGCGGAAAAAAACGGAAACGAGCGGGCGAAATTGGCGCTGGATTCCTATGTGTATCAGATCCGTAAATATCTCGGCAGTTACATGCTTTTACAGGGTCATACCGACATCATCACCTTTACAGGGGGCACCGGCGAGGGCAGTTCGGAAATCCGGGCACGAATTCTAGCCGGCATGGAAGGGCTGGGGGTTCGACTTGATCCGGAACGTAATAAAAAATGTGTTTGCCGCGAGGGGCTGATTTCAGCTGACGATTCGCGGGTTCAGATTTGGGTTGTGCCGGTCAATGAAGAAATTGTCGTGGCACGCGAATGTGCAAAATTACTGGGTGTGAATTAAAAGGAATAAACTATGAAGAAAGTTGTTGTAACCGATTACGCGTTTGCAGATTTGAGTGTTGAAAAAGCCATCTTGAATTCGCAGGAATATGAGCTTGTTTCGCAGAAGGTATTTGAGACGGAAGAGAAGCTGATTGAGCTGGTTAAGGATGCAGATTACGTAATCACGCAGTTTGCTCCGGTTAACGCCAAGGTAATCGCGGCCATGAAGAACGCCAAAATTATCGTTCGCTATGGTATCGGGGTTGATAATGTTGATTTGAAAGCCGCAGCGGAAAAAGGCATTCCGGTTTGTAACGTTCCGGATTTCTGCATTGACGAAGTTGCAGATCATACCTTGGCGATGATGCTTGCCGTAACCCGGAAAATTGTTCCGTGCTGGGATGTCATTCGTAAGGACAAAAAATGGACGCTCCCGATCCCGTTGGGTGGCATGCACGTTCTGCGCGAACTGACTGTTGGGTTGGTCGCGTATGGTAAAATTGCACGTGAAGTTGCCCTGAGACTGAAGCCGTTCAAATGTAAAATTCTTGTGTTCGATCCGGTTGTTGATGCGGCTGTCATTAAGAAGGATGGCTGTGTGCCGGCTTCGCTGGATGAAATCATTACACAAAGTGATCTCATTTCGTTGCATTGCCCCTGCAATGATAAGACCCGCTTTATGATTAATAAGGATTCGATCGGTAAAATGAAGAAGGGCGTTCTGCTGGTTAATGCCGGACGTGGCGACCTGGTGAAAGGCGAAGATTTGATCGCCGCTTTGCAAAGCGGCCAGATTGAAGCGGCCGCGCTTGACGTAACCAATCCGGAACCGATTAATATGGATAGTCCGCTGTTGACGATGGGCAATGTGATCATCAATGCGCACATTGCTTCTGCCAGCGCCAGCGCGGTTAGAAATCTTCGCAGTTCCGCCGCCAAGCTTGTGGCAATGCGTCATCAGGGCGAGAAACTTGTCAACATTGTCAATGGAGTCAAGTAAACAGGAGCTGGCTATGAGTAATTCTTCCGACACAAAACGAATCTCCTTTGAAAAGCTCCACCGCTTTATCGCAGATGCATTTCGTGCCGCTGGCCTTTCTGAGCAGGATGCCCGTACAGGTGCGGATGTTCTTGCTCAGACGGATGCCTGGGGTGTTTTTACGCATGGAACCAAGTGCCTGCCTGGATTGCTCCAGTGTCTGCAAGCTGGCGGATTAAATAAAAACGGGCGGCCGAATGTGGTAAAAGAAGGCGGAGCCTGGGCGCTGGTGGACGGGCATGACGCGCTGGGACATGTGACATCCGTTTTTGCAATGAAAACCGCCATTCGGAAAGCAAAAGATCAGGGGTTTGCCTATGTCGGGGTGCGCAACAGCGCACATGCCGGCGGCGCAGGATACTACTCCTGGCTTGCGGCGAAAGAAGGACTCGTCGGAATTTGCATGACCAACGATGTCCCGACAGTGGCTGCACCCGGTTCACGGAAAGCGGTCCTCGGAAGCAATCCGTTTTCCTATGCATTTCCGGCCGGCCGCTACAAGCCGGTTTTTCTGGATATGTCTCCGGCAACGGTTGCCGGCGGCAAGGTATATAATGCCCAGGCGAAAGGGGAATCCATTCCGGATACATGGTTGATCGATAAAGACGGCAAGCCGACCACGGACCCAACGGGGTTTCCTCAGGTCAGCACACTTCAGCCGGCGGCCGGTCACAAGGGGTTTGGCATCGCTCTACTTGTCGAAGCGCTGGCAGGTATTGCGACCGGTGCCGGAATAACATGGCAAATCCGGTACTGGATGAGCCAGAAGGATCAATCGAATAATCAGGGGGGTGCTTTCATTGCTCTGGATGTAAACGCCGTTCTCGGTGAAAAAGAATTTGAGCACCGCATGGAGGCCCTTGTGGACGAAATTCATAACGCACCCAAAGCTGATGGCGTCGGACGTCTTTATGTCCCCGGTGAAATGGAATGGGAACGATACGAACATGCGATGAAAGAGGGAATTAACCTCCCGGATACGGTTTTGGATAAACTCAAACTCGCCGCGGAATTTGTCGGGCTCGATTTTGAAACGGCGTTCGCCTGACAAGAAAATACAGACAGTTGCACGAACGAATCGAAATGATGAATATGTAGGGTTGAATTTTAGAAAGAAACAAATAATGAAAACTGAACGAAAACCAAGAACGGTTCGATATTCCAGGATGGATGTTCTCAATCGCCTTTTTGAAGAAGCGCTGGTCCCGGTTTTTTACCATCCGGATGTGGAGACGGTTCGCCGTGTCGTTTCGGCCTTGGATGCGGCCGGCGCGTCGATGCTTGAATTTGTCAACCGCGGAGACCAGGCCATTGAGGTGTTTAAAGAAACGGTAAAATTCTGCCGCAAGAATCTGCCCGGTTTTGTTGTCGGGGCGGGCTCCATTGTGGATGAAGCAACGGCGGCTCTTTATGTTGCGCAGGGCGCGGAATTCATTGTCGGTCCCTCGTTCAATGAGCGTGTAGCCCGTTTTTGCAACCGTCGCAAAGTTCCCTATATTCCAGGCTGCCAGACCGCAACAGAGATCGGCAACGCCGAGGAGATGGGGGTTGAGATTGTGAAGCTTTTTCCCGGTGCGGTATCGGGAGGCCCGGAGTTTATCAAACAGATCCTCGGTCCGTCTCCCTGGACAAAAATATTACCAACCAGTCTGGGAAAGGTGACCGCCGAAAGTGTGGCCGCATGGTTTGATTCCGGAGTGTGCGCCGTGGGTATGTGGCCGGAGCTTATTCCTCATGAACACGTTGAATCCGGCGATTTTGATGCGATAACCCGTTGCACGGCTGAAATTCGTGAATGGGTTCGGGCGGCTCGTGGGTGATGTAAAAAAAGGAGATAGAACATGATATATGATGTCTTTGAAAATATAGAGTTGTATTGCAAAAAGGGTGAGCCGCTTTATAAAGCGATTGCCTTTGCCAGAGATTTTGACCTTTCTCAGCCGGATGGTATCTATGAAGTACAGGGCAGGGATGTTTACGGCATTGTGATGTCGTACGACACGGCACCCGCTTCGGAAAAAGTCTTCGAGTCACATAAAAAATATCTCGATGTTCAGGTGCTGCTGAAAGGTTGTGAGCGTCAGGATATCGTATTGGCTGAAGAACTTGAACCGCTGGTGCCATATGATGCCGAGAAAGATATGGCAAAACTCAAAGCACCGGACCGGTATGCCTCTATTTTTATGGAGCCGGGAAAATTCGCGGTGCTGTACCCCCATGACATTCATCGGCCCAACTGCGATTTTGAAAAGAAATGCAGCGTCAGAAAAATCTGCATGAAAGTTCGTATTAAATAACAGGAGCATCAATATGAATGCATCCGCTAAAGAGGTTTCCTCAAAGTGGAAGCGTGATCTGCCTAAAATCGGTTCGGCGATCCCGGGTATTGCCCGTGGATTCGGAGCGATGCACGAAGAAGCCATGAAGGCAGGCAGTCTTTCTACGCGTGATAAGGAATTGATGGCAATGGCCATTGGATTGGTTGCGGGTTGCAACGAATGTGTGATTTCGCATATGCAGAGTGCTATCCGTGCCGGGGCAACAAGGCAGCAGATTGTTGAAGCTGCTGGCGTTGCGGTATTAATGGGCGGGGGTCCGGCATTTGTTCACATGCCCGTGGTGCTGGATGCGCTGGACGAGATGAACCAGGGATAAGCCGGAATGAACGGAGAACAGGAAAAGTTTTTATGAGCTCGAAGAAGACGTTATTAAAAAAAGAGCTGCTTGGCCTTTACCGGACGATGCAGACCATTCGGAAAACGGAAGAGCAGCTGGTGAAGTCCCATCAGCGCGGCCTCATTCCCGGCGCCTGCCACACCTATATCGGCGAAGAAGCCGTTGCTTCGGGTGTTTGTGCAAACCTGACAAAAAAAGATGCGGTTTTCAGTACGCACCGCGGTCATGGACATGCATTGGCAAAAGGAATGGATCCGGAACTGCTTATTGCAGAACTTTTCGGACGTGAAACCGGATGTTCGCGTGGACGTGGCGGGTCGATGCACCTGTTTTCACCGGAAATCGGGATGATGGGCACCAGCGGGATTGTGGCCCCCTGTATCCTTCAGGCCGTCGGTGCCGGATACAGCTTCAAGCTGATGAAAGAAAAACACGTCGGAGTTTGTTTTTTTGGTGATGGCGCGTCCAACAACGGTGCTTTTGCTGAAGGTCTCAACCTTGCATCCATTTATAAACTTCCGGTTCTCTTTGTCTGCGAAAACAACCAGTTCGCCACCGAAATTTCCATCAACTATTCCGCCGGGAATCCGAACATTTATGAGCGTGCCGCTGCCTTTGGAATTCCGGGAATTCAGGTGGATGGAAACGATGTGCTTGCTGTTGAAGCTGCTGCGCGCGACGCAGTTAACCGGGCTCGATCCGGAGAGGGGCCGACACTAATTGAATGTAAAACGTATCGCACGCGCGGCCATGCCGAGGGAATGGGCGAATTCCGCACAAAAGAAGAACTTGAAGAATGGAAGTCCAAATGTCCGATTAAGCGGTTTCGAGAACACCTTCTCTCTGAAAAGCTTGTTGCAAAAAAGGATCTCGACGAAGTGGATAACGAGTTGGATGCCCAGATTGCGGATGCTCAGCAATCCGCCGAAGCGGCTGCATACCCGGATCCTTCAACTGCCACCACGCATGTCTATCATGAGGCCGAAGCCGCGCCGCTTCGCGATGCTCCTGACACAAACGCGGATACACGAAACATCAGCTTCATGAAGGCCACCCTTGAGGCCTTGTCTGAAGAAATGGCCGGAAACCCGAAGATTTTTGTGCTGGGGGAAGGAGTTGGCCCTCGCGGAGGAAACTTTGCCACAACACAGGGGCTTTATGGAACGTATGGACAGGTACGGCTTTGCGATACGCCGATTTGCGAACGCGGGTTTGTTGGACTGTCCTGTGGCGCTGCAATGACCGGAACCCGGCCCGTCGTAGACTTTATGTTTGCAGACTTTGTTCTCGATGCGGCCGGGGAGATCATCAACCAGATTGCCAAAATGCAGTATATGAGTAGCGGCCGGTTGAAAATGCCGATACTGATGCGCGGCTGTATTGGCATCGGTCATTCGGCTGCAACGCATCATTCCGGCAGCTACTATGCGATGTATGCAAACTTCCCGGGACTGCGTGTGGTCGTTCCTTCTACGCCGAAGGATGCCAAAGGGCTGATGAAAACAGCGTTGACCTGTAATGATCCGGTCATATTCCTTGAACATCGCGAATTGATGGCCATAAAAGGCCCGGTTCCCGAAGAGGAATACTTTATTGACTTTGGGAAAGCCTCCGTTGTGCGGGAAGGAACGGATGTCACCGTCGTTGCTTTGGCGCTCATGGTTCACAAAACGCTCGAGGCTTGTGAAAAACTGGCGGCAGAAGGTCTGTCTGTTGAATTGATTGACCCGCGCACCGTTTCTCCGCTCGATACGGAAACCATTCGTCAATCCGTCGCCAAAACAGGCCGTTTGCTCATCGTTGATGAGTCGTTCAGTCTCTGCGGTGTCGGCGCGGAAATTGCCGCCCAGCTGGCAGACATCGGATTTGATGATCTCGATGCTCCAATCCGCCGCCTGAACGGTGCGGATTCTCCCACACCCTACAGTCCGTCGCTGGAACGAGCCGTTGTTCCGAGCCCCGAAATCATTGCACAGGCCATTCGCGACCTGTGCGAAGCATGAAGTTAAGGAAACAGGTGTATTATGGCCATTGAAATCAAATTGCCCAGACTCGGCTGGTCCATGGAGGAAGGAACCTTCCAAGGCTGGCTGAAAAAAGACGGCGAGATCATTGCCCAAGGCGATCTTCTTTTTACGCTTGAAGGGGAAAAAGCCGCGCAGGATGTGGAATCAACCGACAGCGGAATTCTGCGTATCCTGCCCAACGCGCCCCAGCCGGGGGATGTCGTAAAAGTCGGACATCTGCTTGGATATTTGGTTGCGGAAGGTGAGAAACTTCTCGAAGAACCGGCGGTTTCGGCGGTATCGGAGAAGAAGGCTGAACCGGCGTCGGGTGCGGCTCAGAGGCCTCATATCGCTCCAGCCGTTTCCGTCGTTACGGGACGATCTCCTGCAAGTCCTCGTGCACGACGTGCCGCCAAAGAACGTCACGTTGATCTCACCGCCATTCTGCCCACAGGGAAAGAGGGGCGTATTTGTGAGCGCAATGTTTTAGCTGCTGGTGCGCAGGCCGGCGCAACAATGCGCGAAGTGCCTATCACCTCTCTGCGCCGTGCGATTGCCGAACGCATGATGCAGAGTCTGCGCAGTACGGCACCGGTTACTCTCACCTGCCGGTGTGATGCGACAAATCTGGTGGCGTTACGGACGCAACTTAAATCAGCCGGTGGAAGTCCATTGATTCCTTCTTATAATGACATCATCACAAAGTTGACGGCAACTGCACTGCAGAGCCATCCAATGCTTGCAGGTCGCTGGGAAGATGATCGCATCCTGCTGCCGGAGCAGATTAACATTGGCATTGCAGTAGATACAGAATACGGTTTGCTGGTGCCCGTTGTTCGCAACGTATCTGGAATCAGTCTGTTGGATGTAGCTTCTCAGTCACGGAAACTGATTGAAGCTGCCCGCGAAAGAAGACTGAAATCCGAGGACATGCAGGGCGGATGTTTTACGATCAGCAGTCTCGGTGGATTCGGTATTGAGGTCTTTACGCCCGTTATCAATTATCCGGAATCAGCCATTCTTGGTGTCGGCAGTATTCTCCGCGAACCGGCCGTTTTGGATGACGGACAGATTGGCTGCCGCGAACAGCTGACTCTTAGCCTGACATTTGATCACCGTGTTGTGGACGGGGCTCCGGCTGCGCGGTTCCTGCAGACGCTTCGGCAGCGGATCGAAAACCCGGTTTTATGCCTGATCACGGACGAGCAGGTACCGAAGCATTAACGCATCATATTGACATTAACCATCAGGAGAAGCTTATGAATACAACTGAAAAATTCGCTGGGAAACGGGTGCTTGTTACCGGGTCGGGTACAGGGATCGGGCGGGAAATCGCATTGGAATTTGCCCGGCAGGGGGCAGATGTTGCGGTGCATTATGCACACGGCAAAAAGGGCGCGGAAGAGGCGGTAAAAGAAATCCAGGCAATGGGACGGCGCAGCGAAGCGTTTAAAGCCAGTTTTGATTCTGTGGAGGAAGCTGCGAAACTGGGAGATCAAGCCATAGAGTTTCTTGGCGGGATTGACTGCTTGGTGAACAATGCCGGTATTACATTTAACAAACCGTTTGCGGAGGTAACACCGGAACAGTTTGACTGGATTTATCATGTTAATATTCGCGCGCAGTTTTTCCTTACGCAGAGTGTTGTAAAAAATATGCTTACGCATGGCGGCGGCACGATCTGCAATATCACCTCTATTCATGGTGTTTCCGGCGCGCCAGAGCACTCGGTCTATGCCGGAACCAAGGGGGCCATCATTGCTTATACCCGCTCGCTTGCCGTCGAACTGGCGCACAAAGGAGTTCGGATCAATGCGATTGCTCCGGGATGTGTTCCGGTTGAAAATTACGCAAAAGCACTTCCCGGCTATAAAGAGGAAAACGTGGATAATGATGTAAAAGACATTATTCCGCTCGGTCGCGCCGGCTCAAAAAATGAAATTGCGAAACTGGCGTGTTTCCTCTGCTCAGAGGATGCCGGATTTATCATTGGTCAGACCGTTATCGCCGATGGCGGTACGACAGCGCTGATGTCCCTGATTTCCGATTTCCGCAGCCGCTCCACGGCCTCTTTTGGCAAAGGGTACGTTCCGGGCGTGTAACGTTTTGTAGTTAAAAATCAGACAGGAAAAGGAGAGGGTATGCAGATTCTTGGAATGCTTATGGTTGCTTTCGCTGGCTTGTTTATCGGTAGCGGAGCCTGGCCGATGAAACGGATGAAAACCCTCAAATTCGAACATTGGTGGTTTGTCGGGATGCTCACGGGACTGATTGTTGTGCCATGGGGGATTACGCTGTTGTTTTGCCCTCACGCAATGGAAGCTTATGCCTCGGTTCCTGTGCGCACATTGATTACGGCAAATCTATGGGCTGCCGCCTGGGGGGTTGCGAATGTGCTGTGCGGCCTTTGTTTTGTTCGTATCGGAGTGGCGCTGACCGGGGCCATTCTTACCGGACTTGGCGTATCAATTGGCGTTTCTTTGCCGATGATCGTAAAAGGATCGGGACTTTTCCAAGATGCACCGGATATCCTGTCTCCTTCCGGAATCACGGTTTTGGTCGGTGTTGCCTTAATGATCGTCGGTGTTGTATTTGCCTCACTGGCGGGGTTTGGCCGCGACAAGATACTGAGTAAAGAGCAGAAGACCTCCGGCAGTTTTGCTGGGGGCCTGATCATGACGGTTATTGCAGGAATCTGTTCCTGCGGCATGTCCCTGGCGTTTGTCTACGGGCAGGGGCCCATTATGGAGGCCATGCAGGCTCGGGGTGCTGCAGAACTTCCTGCAACATTTTCCGTTTGGGCCGTTGCGCTTATGAGTGGTGCATTGATTAATGTGCTGTTTCCTCTTTATCTCATGAAGAAAAACAACTCGTTTGGCGTTTTGGCTCAGAATTATCGGGAAATATTGCTGGCTTCTATTATCGGACTGAATACGGTTATCGGAATTGTTCTCATGGGTGCCGGTATGCGCTGGATTGGCGCGCTTGGCGCTTCAGTCGGTTTCGGTATCCAGCAGGCAGCTCAGATGCTCGGCGGTCAGGGCCTCGGGTTTATCAGCGGTGAGTGGCGTGGAGTTCACGGAAAACCCCGGAAACAGATGTATACCGCCGTCGGTATTCTTATTATTGCCGCCATTATAATGGCGTATGGAAACTCTTTCTAAACCGTTCAGGAGGCGCGATGGAAAAACTGCTCAATACACTTAACCGTGTCGGGAAACCGGCAACGACTCTGAAGATGCCGGACGGATCCTGCGTGATGGTTCTTCCATACGGCGGACGAGTACTGGGTCTTTTTGCTCCAAAAAGTGCGGAAAATTTTTATTGGACGCACCCTGCATTGGAATCAGTTAAAACAGCGCGAGAGCTCTATGAGAGCAATCAATGGCATAACTCCGGCGGCGATCGCACCTGGCTTGCTCCTGAGGTGGATGTTTTCCTGCCGAATTTTCCAAAGCTTGACCGGTATGAACAGCCGGGATCTTTGGATCCAGGTCATTACCGTGTTATTGAAAATAAGGACGGCTTCCGGCTTGAAAACCGCCTCAAACTCAAATTGGCGCGGCACAAAAAAGAAGTTTCTCTCAAAATTACCAAATCGTTCAAGTCGGCACCCAACCCCCTGCGCTATGAGCAAGGGATCGACTTGAGCGACATCGAGTATGCGGGATATGCGCAAGAGATTTCTTTGGAACTGGTAGGCGCAAGTCGTACCACCGCCGCGCAGGTCGGTTTGTGGAATCTGGTACAGATGCCGCATGGCGGTGATCTTCTTTTGCCGACATTTTCCTGCACGAAGCCGCGCCATATTTTCAGCACCGTCGGGACCATTTCGTCAGATGACCTTATCGTGGACGAACATCTTGTTCGTTACCGGATGCGCCAGAAGGGCGAACATAAAATCAGTCTTCGTGCGGCTCCTATGACCGGCCGGGCTGGCTATCTTTATCGTTCCGGCCGCCGCTGGGCTCTTATTATTCGTAATTTTATTGTAAATCCGTCCGGCGAGTATGTGGATGTGCCTTGGGATGACCCCGACTGCAAAGGATTTGCCGTGCAGGCGTGTAATGTCAACAGCGCTCTCGGGGCGTTCAGTGAGCTTGAATATCACATTCCCGCCATTGGACAGGGCACCGGAGCCGTACGGTGTGACGATGCCGCACAGATTTGGGCCTTTCGCGGAACGAAAGTTCAGATCAAAAAAGTGGCCCAGGCGCTGCTAACCCCGAAACCGTTTGAATAGAAATCCGGACGAAAACCGCCGGGAATTTAAAAAATAATGTGCGCGGGTGTGTCTCTGACCATCCGGGTTAATGGAGTGAAATCATGAAAACAGATCTTTCAGGAAAAATTGCTTTGGTTACAGGGGCGGCCCAGGGAATCGGTCAGGCGATTGCCGATATGCTTTCTGATAACGGAGCCCATGTCTATTATTCAGACCTTAACGTTGATCTGGCAAAAAAAGCGGCCGCAAAAGCGACATCGGGGACTGCGCTGGCCATGGATGTCAGCAATGAGCAGCAGGTTCAGGAGGGAGTCGATCAGATTGTCCGCGAACACGGCAAACTCGATATTTTGGTTAACAATGCCGGGATCAATACGATGAAATCGCGTGTGACAGCCGACGAATTTCCGCTGGATGAATGGCGCCGTCTCCTTGATGTGGACCTGACCGGTCTCTTTCTGGTCAGTCGTGCCGCAAGCCGCGTCATGGCTAAACGCGAAGGCGGTCGCATTGTGAATATTTCCTCTGTGCTCGGGGTGGTTCCTGCCCGGCTGCAATGTGCATTTACGGTGGCCAAGGCCGGCGTGGTTCAGCTGACCCGCACCATGGCCATTGAACTCGCCCCGAAGAATATTCTTGTGAATTGCGTCGCTCCCGGTTCGACCCTTACCGAAGGAACAAAAAAACTCTTCTACAGTGATGATGCCTTGATGCAGGAACGTGCGAGCCGCATGCTGAGCCATGTGCCGATGAACCGTCCCGGAACGGTCGAGGAAATCGCATCGGCAGTGCTTTACTTTGCCGCTCCTGAAAGCAGCTACACGACGGGGCAAACGCTGTGTGTGGATGGAGGCTGGACGGCGGGCGGCTTCCTGCGCGACTTCTGATTCCAAAGTAATTTTAAGCTAATAAAAAAGGAGACTTATGTCAAAAAAACAGGAAATTCTGACCAGACTGCAAGCCACCGGCGTGGTCGCGGTGATTCGCGCTGACGAGCCGGGCGATTTGATTGAGGTGGCGCGTGCGCTGGCGAAAGGCGGCGTGTCCTTCGTCGAAATCACAATGACCGTGCCGAAGGCGCTCGCGGTAATCGAACAGGCTGTCGAGGCATTGAAAGACGAAGTCGTCATCGGCGCCGGAACGATTCTTGACGGAGAAACGGCCCGGGCGGCCATTCTCGCGGGAGCCGGTTATATCATTTCACCCGCGTTACGGCCGGCGGTGATTGAAATGTGCCGACGTTATGATGTCGCTTGTATGCCCGGCGTAATGACCCCCACGGAAGCACTTGAAGCCTGGGAACGTGGAGCGGATGTTGTGAAAATTTTCCCCGCCGGCGTTGGTGGCCCGCAGTTCTTTAAGGATCTGAAAGGACCCTTCCCCTACATCGAAATGATGCCGACGGGCTCGGTAAATCGGGAAACCGCGCCACAGTTTATCAGAGCAGGCGCCTGTGCAGTCGGCATCGGCGGAGAACTGGCAGGTAAGCCGCTGATTGCTGCACGCGAGTTTGACAGGATTACACAAAACGCCCGGGAATTTATCGAGATCGTCAAGCAGGCGCGGGCCAAAAAGAAGGATTGATTTTAATGAGTGAAAGCAAAAAAGCAGTTTTTTTCGGTGAGTTATTAATGCGGCTGGGCACGAAGCGGTTCGAGCGGTTTACTCAAGCCAGAGAGCTGGAAGTGGGCTATACCGGAGCCGAGGCGAATGCCGCTGTATCGTTGGCAAATTATGGCGTGGAAAGTTATGTTGTGTCTGCCGTGCCGGACACGGAAATCGGGCAGGCTTGCGTCAACGAGGTTCGGCAGTTCGGTGTGAATACCGACTTCGTTTTGCGAACGGGTGCAAGACTCGGAACATTTTATTTGGAAACCGGCGCATCTCAACGGCCCTCCAAAGTAATTTATGACCGGGCCGGAAGCTCAATCACCGAGTTGAAACCGGGTCAGGTAGATTGGGATGTTGTTTTCAAAGGAAAGCACTGGTTTCATTGGTCCGGCACGGCACCGGCGTTGAGCGATGCCATGGCTGCGACGACGGCTGAAGCCTGTGCCAAAGCCAAAGAACACGGCCTGATGGTCAGCTGCGATCTCAATTACCGACGGAAACTGTGGAGCCCCGAAAAGGCCCGCAAGGTCATGACCGGGCTGATGCAGTATGTGGATGTATTAATCGGCAACGAAGAAGATACAGCTCTTGTGCTGGGGGTCGAACCGAAAGGCGTAGATGTGCATTCCGGCGACGAGCTCGATGTTGAACGCTACAAAGAGGTTGCTCAGATACTGCACCAACGCTTCAACTTCAAATATGTTGCAACGACCTTGCGTGAAAGCATCTCCGCGTCTGAGAACGGCTGGTCTTGTTTGCTGTCCGATGGAAAGCAGTGTGTCAGGAGCCGTTCCTATCGGATATGGATTGTGGATCGGGTCGGCGGCGGCGATTCTTTTTCCGGCGGTTTAATCTATGGACTGATGACCGGTATGCCTGCACAGAAAGCTGTGGAATTCGCGGCGGCGGCTTCTTGTTTGAAACACTCGATTCACGGTGATTTGAACCTTGTCTCGAAAGAAGAGGTGCTCGCTTTGGCAGGAGGCAGCGCTTCAGGGCGGATTCAGCGATAAACACAGTCCATGTTCAAAAGGAATGTCCATGAAACAACTGAAGATGAAACAGATCAAGGCGTATAATGTACCGCGCAACAGCA